>CAYVZD010000026.1:0-13527 GCA_964456135.1 uncultured Bifidobacterium sp. | reverse complement strand
TAAAAGACCGGCCGGGGGTGCAGCAACAAGTCCAGCATTTTTACCTTCGTCATCAATTAAATTGAACCCTCCGGCAGTAGCCGCAACTGCAATTGGCACTCGCTCAGTTACTGTGATCAATAAAGTTTTTGGCCAACCACGTTCAACTAAAACACTTTTAATCTCTGGCAACGCACTTAGCCGCTCCCGAATGCCATCAACATCTTGACTAATTAATGGTTCGTTTAGCGGTGCTCCAGCAACTGCACCTACTTGCTCAACTGTTAACCGGGTAACACCTTGAATAGTGATGGTTTCAGTGATAAACCATCGCGATTGATAGAGCGACCACCAGAGCGCTATTACGACAACACCAATTAGCCAAAATAACCAAGGTAATTTTGAATTCTTTCGGGTTTTCTTTTGGGCTGACTTGATTGTTTTTGCCATTAAGAGTTCTTCTGTTCAAGCAATGTAAGAATCTCAGGACACATCATGCCGATATCGCCAGCACCTAAAGTCATAATGATGTCACCGGGCTTGGCGTGATCAACTAAATGTTTCGGTACCGCTGACCAAGAAGGTTCAAACACAACTTGCTCTTTTGGTAACGGAACATTTCCAGCCATAGTGCTGCCTGAAGCTCCAGGGATTGGAGTTTCACCGGGTGCAAACACTTCAAGCACCACAACAAAGTCAGCTAAACCTAATGCGATGCCAAACTCTTTTGAAAATAGTGCCGTTCGGTAATAGTGATGTGCCTGAAAAGCAGCTAACACGCGTCCTGATCCAGCAACAGTTCTGGCTGCTTTTAATACTGCATCGATTTCAGTTGGGTGATGCGCGTAATCATCAAAAACTCGAACTCCCCCAGCGCTTCCGCGATATTCAAATCGACGATGCGTACCGGTAAATTTTTCTAGGCCAGCCACAACTTGCGAAGGGGAGCAACCCAATTCGTAGCAAGTAAGCAAAGCTGCAGTGGCATTTAAGGCATTGTGGGCGCCAGGTACCCGAAGTTGAATCGGACCAAAAACTTGGTCGTCATAGTGAACCTCGAAACGAGCACCCGCGTTACTTGGAATTACATCAGCTGAAGATTCAACCGCTGGTAAAAACTTAATTACTGCATCGTTTTCGGTGCCCTGGCCATAATTAATTACTCTGGCCCCAAGTTCACGTGCTCGATTAGAAACTTTTTTAGCTCCGGCATCGTCACCGCAGACCACAGCAAACCCATGTTTGCGACTAGTGCCAACTACAAAATCAATAAATGCCTGTTCCACAGCTTCGTAGGTACCCCAATAATTAAGGTGGTCTGCCTCAACATTTGTCACGATTCCAGCCGTGGTGGGTAGAACTAAAAATGTGCCATCACTTTCATCAGCCTCAACCACAAATTCTTTGCCACTGCCCAGGTGAGCGTTACTGCCCGATTCATTCATTTCAGAACCGATGACAAATGATGGATCTAAGTTTGCATTTTGCAAAATAACGGTGGTCATTGATGTTGTCGTGGTTTTTCCATGCGTACCTGCAACTGAAATAACTCGACTACCGTCAACTACTTGAGCCAAAGCAGTTGCCCGATTTAGGACGGGAATTCCAAGTTCATTGGCTCGCTCAACTTCGGGATTTGTTTGGGCAATCGCAGTTGAAACGACGAGTGTGTCGGGGGCCTTACCATCTAGCAACATTTTGTCGGCGTCATGACCAACATAGACAGTTGCTCCAAGTGGAATTAACGCTTGCAACCGGCGAGAATTTTTTGCATCACTTCCAGAAACTTCAAAACCCTTGCGTAGCAAAATGCGCGCGATACCACTCATTCCAGCTCCACCTATCCCAACAATGTGGACTCGGCCAGCTAGTTTGCTCATTAGTGCACCTTAAGAACGTGTTCTACGATATCTGCCAATCTACTGGTCGCATCTTGCCGACCACAGGATTTACTCGCCGAAGCCATCTGACTTAATCGATTTACATCAGTAACTATCGGCAGCACTTCGGTGCGGATGTACTCGGCGGAAAATTTTTCATTCTCCACCATGAGTGCTCCGCCTGCACTAACCACAGGTTGTGCATTCAATTTTTGTTCGCCGTTACCGATCGGAAGCGGGACAAAACATGCCGGCAAGCCAACTGCTGTGACTTCTGCCACCGTCATGGCTCCCGATCTAGCGATCACAAAATCAGCAACTGCATAAGCTAAATCCATTTGTTCAATGTAATTAAGCGGAATGTAGTTATCGGATTTTGCGAAAGCAAAATTGTTTTTCTTACCAACTGCATGAATTACATTTACGTTTTCTAGTAAACCATCTCGCTTGGCTTGCTCCACTGCTTTGTTAAGGGATTGAGCTCCCTGTGATCCACCAAAAACGAGAATTGTGGGCAAGTTATTGGTTATGCCAAAATGACTTCTGGCAACATCTCTTGTTTGGGCACGATTTAATTTTGCAATCGAATCACGAAGTGGGACGCCGGTCAGTACACCGTTGGCCAAACTATCTGGAACTGTAATTGCGATCGCATCAGCAAATTGGGCACCTAAGCGATTTGCCAATCCAGCTTTAGCATTTGCTTCGTGCACCACAATCGGCACTTGACCTCTTGCAGCTAAATAAGCAGGAACAGAGACGTAGCCACCAAACCCGACCACAATATCTGCCTGTAAAACATGCAGTAAAGCTCGTGTCTCCACTACAGCGGCTCGTAACAATATTGGCAGCGCTAAAAGTTTCAAACTAAGTTTGCGCGGTAAAGGCACTGCCCGAACATATTGCAGGTCATATCCTCGAGCCGGTACTAATGAAACCTCTAAACCTTTTTGGGTACCTAATGCAGTAATTTTTGCCTCGGGATGTCTGCGCTTTAATTCATCGGCTAAGTTCATTGCTGGTTCAATATGCCCAGCAGTCCCACCACCAGCTACAACAATATTTAATGTTGATTTATTGAAAGCGCCGTTAGCGTTCTCTGGCTGCACCCAAACTCATTTCACTGAATTGTTTAATTAATTATCCGCTATCAGCGCGCGATACTTAGGTTTTAACGGTTTTGGCGTTGTTGTTTGATTGCTTCGTATTTAGCAAAAGACATGAGCAAACCTAACGCAGCCAAAGTCGGGATTAGAGAAGATCCACCCGTACTAACTAGCGGCAACGGCACACCAGTAATTGGCATCAGTCGAAGTACGGCACCAATGTTGACCATCATCTGCCAAATCAGCCAGACCACGATGCCAAACGAAGCCAACTCAATAAATAAATCATCAGTATTTCTGGCAATTCGAAGTCCGACAAAAGCAATTAAGAAAAATAGGAACAGCACGCTTAAGGTTCCCAGGATGCCGAGCTCTTCACCTATAACAGCAAAAATAAAGTCAGTATGTGCTTCAGGTAATGTGCCCCACTTTTCGCGAGAGCCACCTAAACCACGACCCCACAAGCCACCTGAGCCAAGTGCTTGCTGACCATGAATTAATTGAAAGCCAGCGCCTTGCGGATCTGCTTGCGGATTAATCCACGAAGTAAAACGTGCCATTCGATAAGGAGCAATAGCGGTCAATGCGGCAATACCAGCGATACCAAGTGCTGCTATCGCCACGAAAATTCGCATTGGTGCACCGATTAAATAAAAAGCAGCCAACATAATCGGAACGATAACAATCGAGGTACCGACGTCACCTTCGAGCAAAATTAAAACCAAGATTATTAAAAACAGCCAGCCCACTGGTCGCATTAATTCACTCCGGTAATTAAGTAAATGTGATTTACGTTCCAACATATCTGCTGCGAACAAAACAACGGCTAACTTGGCAAATTCTGATGGTTGGATTCGAGCAAAACTACCAAATTCAATCCAGTTTCGTTGACCACTTTTTGCCGTACCGATGATTAATACCAGCACCAACAGAACTAAAACAAAAAGCATGAAGACTGGAATAAAGCGACGTATTTTTACCAGCGGCACGCGCTGGATCCAGACCATTACACCTACGCCAACTACTGCATAGAAGGCTTGGCGAAGTGCAATAGCCCAAGAATTGCCGTCGTTAATTTGATACGAATAAATACTTGAGGCTGAAGTAACCATAACTAACCCAAGAACTAACAAAAATAAAGTTGCGCCGAGTAATAAGTTGTAGTGCGCATACGGATGCTCTAAATGCTCGCCAATTGTTTTGCGCTTTGGATTTGTATTACTTGTTGCCATTGTCATCCAACTTCTTTACTGCTTGCGCAAAGACTTGACCACGATGCGAATAGTCCTTAAACATATCCCACGAGGCACATCCCGGCGCCAATAAAACTGTGTCGCCATCTTGGGCGTAATTGGCAGCTGCTGCGACAACTAATTCCATAGCTGAAGTATCTGTGCTTGAGATCTTTGTTACGGGGATTTGTGGTGCGTGTTTTGCCAATGCCGTAGCAATGTGGTCCTGATCAATACCAAGCAGCACCACACCTTTTATTCGATTAGCTGTGGCTAGGACTAGCTCGTCAAAATCTTGGCCTTTAGCCATTCCGCCAGCAATCCAAACTACAGACGGATAAGCAGTGAGTGAAGTCATTGCAGCGTGGGTGTTAGTCGCTTTTGAGTCATCAATATAAGTAACGCCATTGAGCGTGGCCACGTGAGCAATGCGATGGGCAGCTGGTTGCCAGGCTCGTAATCCATCGCGAATAAATCGTGGTTCTATTCCATGAGCTCGCGCTAGGGCTGATGCGGCAAGAGCATTTTCAATATTGTGTTTTGCATTAATTGCCAGATCCGTTACTTCGGCTAGTTCTAATGCAGACTCTTTACGTTCTGCTAAGAATGCCCGATCAACTAAAAATTCATCAACAACGCCAAGCATAGAAATGTCAGGAATACCGAGCGTAAAACCAATTGCTCGACAACCTTCGGTAACTTCAGCTTCTTCGACCATTTGAATTGTTTGTGGATCAGCTAGGTTGAAAACTGCGGCAACTTCGCAGCGTTCATAAATTCGAGCTTTTGCATTTCGATAAGCCTCGAATGAACCAAATAAATCCAAGTGATCAGGAGCTAAATTTAAGCAAACTGCTGCTTGCGGTACGACTGAGTGCACAAACGGCATTTGTGGAGCGCCAATTTCGATTGCCAGCACATCCCAAGGTTGTGGGTCCATCACTACTTCAACTAGTGATCGTCCAATGTTTCCGGCGGCTACTGTGCGTTTTCCAGCTGCACGCAAAATAGATTCCAACATTAAAGTCGTAGTGGTTTTACCGTTTGTACCAGTAATTAATAACCATGGCGCAAGATGTTCTGGGTCACGTAGATGCCAGGCTAACTCGATTTCACCCCAAATAGGTACCTTGCGTTCGTTAGCGGCACTAACAATTGGCGCAAGAGGTGAAACACCAGGTGAAAGTACTAGCAAGTCAATATCGTTTGGCAACGTGTTGTCATCACCAAAAATAATTTCAGCGCCAAGTATTTCAAGTAAAGTAGCGCGTTCTTTTTGCTTCTCACCTGGGTTAGCATCAAGCACAACAACTTTTGCATTTAGCTGAATTAGTGCATCTGCACAAGCAAAACCAGCAACACCCAGTCCGACTACACAAACGCGAAGTTCAGACCAATCAGAGTTTCGGGTAAGGGTTTGGACATCAAAATTTGCCATAACTTAGGACCTACGCCCGAATCCATTCAGCATAAAAAAGCGCCATTCCCATGATTACGAATAGACCTTGAATAATCCAGAAGCGCACCACAATTTGAACTTCAGGCCAGCCCAACATTTCGAAATGATGATGTAGCGGCGCCATTCGCAGTACTCGTTTACCGGTTAACTTAAACGAACCAACTTGAGCGATTACTGAAAGTGTGACAATTACGAATAAACCGCCAATTAACGCAAGTAGTAACTCGGTGCGAGTCATAATCGCAAGTGCGGCAATCGCTCCACCTAAAGCAAGTGAGCCCGTATCACCCATAAATATTTTTGCTGGGCTTGAATTCCACCAAAGAAAACCAAAACAGGCTCCACCGACTGCAGCAGCAAAAATTGCCAAGTCAAGTGGATCACGAACTGTATAACAACCAGGTATTTGTTCCCAGTAACAACTTTGTCCGTATTGCCAAATCGACATTACGGTGTACGCGGCAAATGCCATGGTGGCAGCACCAGTAGCTAAGCCATCTAAACCATCAGTTAAATTGACGCCGTTAGTAATGCCAGTTATTAAAAACCAAATCCAGATCATCAACAACGCTGAAGGCAAAACAATGTTGGTATCGCGCACCCAAGAGATTGCATTTGAAATTGGCGTTTGACCACTTTCATCTGGAAACATCTGACCTAAAATGCCAAACGAGATAGCAGCGACTGCTTGGCCAAGTAATTTAGTTCTTGCCCGAATACCAGTACTACGCTGTTTGAAAATTTTTAAGTAATCATCTGCAATACCGACGGCACCAAGGGCAACCATTAGATAGATCGCCAATAGACCGCTAACACTTGGCTGTCGCCAGGCAATTAGATGCGCTAAGGCATAACCGGCGATAACCGAGAAAATAATTGCTGCTCCACCCATTGATGGTGTGCCTTTTTTGCTACCGTGTTCTGGGTAATTAATGCCATCGGCTGATTCGCGGATAGCTTGGGCGTAACCCCGTCGGCGGAGAAATTTAATTAGTAGTGGCGTGCAGATTAACGAGAGTAGTGCAGAAAGTGCACCGGCGAGGACGACAAGCTTCACGCTTATTACTCCCCTTCGGCATTGATTTGATTGGCTACTAAATCAGCAAGTCGATCAAAAGCTTCCGACCGAGAGGCTTTAAACAGCAGCACATCGTTTGGTTTGACTCTCTTGCAAATGTAGTCGCTGGCCTGTGCAAAATCGGCGAACCACACCGATTCACCATCCCATGAACCTTCCTGGGATGCGCCTAAGTGAAGTGCTTTTGCGGTTTCACCTACTACAACTAGTTGATCGATGTTTAGCCGGACAACTAATCGACCAATCCGATCATGTTCAGTTAACGCTTCATTTCCAAGTTCGTGCATAGTTCCTAAAATCGCCCAACGTCGACTAGTTGTTTCAATTGAAGCAAGTGTCTTGAGTGCAGCAGACATGGATTCTGGATTTGCGTTATACGCATCGTTAATCAAAGTAATTGAATTCTTTAAGTGATGAACTTCCATCCGCCACTTACTTTTAGTTGTGACCGAATTCAATGCAGTAGCAATGTCAACTAAATTCATTCCTAAAATACTGGCTACTGCACTTGCGGCTAGCGCGTTATAAACGTTGTGTTCACCAGGTATGAGTAGCGTTACTTTTGCGGTCTGGCCATTTGCTACTAAATCGAATTCGCAGGCACCGTTTGCTTGAGTAGTCACATTTTTGGCCAGAAAATCTGCATTACTACTAAATCCATACGTAACTACTTTTGCCTGAGTGACTTCAGACATTTTGCGAACTCGCGTATCGTCATAATTTAAAACGGCAAAATCTTTTTTAGTTAAATCTCGAACGATCTCTGATTTAGCGATGGCAATATTTTCAATCGAGCCAACTTCGCCAATATGCGCCTGGCCAACATTTGTCACAACCGAGATATTTGGTTTAGCGATATCAGCTAGATAAGTAATGTGACCTAAACCACGCATTCCCATTTCGGCAACTAAATATTTAGTTTCGGTCGGAGTTTGCAAAATAGTTTGTGGTAACCCAAGTTCATTATTTGGTGATCCAGCTGGTGCATAAGTAGAACCATGTTGGGCTAATACTTGGCCGATGACATCTTTGGTGGTGGTTTTTCCTGATGATCCAGTTATCCCGATTACAGTAAGTGCTGGATTCTTTGACCTTACATATTTAGCAAGTTTGCCGAGTGCTGGAATGACTGGATCTAGGTCGGCAATTTTTTCATCTGGAATCAGAACATGATTGCCCGAAACTGTTTTTGTACAAAGTGTGGCAACTGCGCCATCTGCTAATGCCTGTGCAACTTTGTCATGTCCATCGACGCGTTGACCCACTATCGCAGCAAACAAATCTCCAGACTTTACGTTTCGTGAATCGGTAGCTAAATCAGTAACGGTTACCCCACCGTCGCCAATAACTTGCCCACCAACCGCATCAGCAATTTCGCTTAACGTTAATTTGAACATCAGTTTGCTTCCTGCTGGATAACTTGTACGTCGTCAAAAGGAAAAATTTGACCAGCGATTTCTTGTCCCTGTTCATGGCCTTTGCCAAGTACCGCAACTATGTCAGCATGACTTGCTTTTGCCAGTGCTTGCTTAATTGCTTGACGACGATCGCCGATTTCTAAAACTTCGGTGTTTTCTGCGTTGATTCCAGCCAATACAGCTGCGCGAATTTTGGCTGGATCTTCAGAACGTGGATTGTCGTCGGTAACGATTACTACATCTGAAATTTCGGCTGCGACTTTACCCATTATTGGTCGCTTAGTTGCATCACGATCGCCACCGCAGCCGATTACTGTGATTAGTTGCCCGGCACAAACTTCTCGTAATGTTGCCAAAACTTTTTCAACGGCTTCAGGTGTATGTGCGTAATCAACTATTGCCGTTCCTGGACTGTTATGGGTAACTAATTGACTACGTCCCGGTACTGCAGCAACTTGAGTAAGTTGTCGACAAACCAACTGTGGATCCAAGCCAAGTTCGGTTGCTACCACCACTGCTACTGCAGCATTGGTGGCATTGAATGCGCCAATCATGGGTAGTGAGCACGAAAAGTCCTGATGTTGATGACTTAACACGAAGTCAGTTTGCGTTACCGCAAGGCGTAAATCTGAAATAGCCCAATCTGGTTTAACGGATTGTTTATTTTGGCCCACGGTAGTTTTTGGAATTGAAGTTTGGCCAACTAACTTTTCACCCCAACTATCTTCAATACAGATAACGGCGCTTTTAGCGAATTCTGGTGTGAAGAGCTTGGCTTTTGCGGCGAAATAATTTTCCATCGTGCCATGAAAATCTAAATGATCCTGACTTAAGTTAGTAAAAATTGCTTTTGTGAATTGCAGTCCATGTACCCGGTCTTGAGCTAATGCATGACTAGAAACTTCCATAAATACATGGGTGATTTCTTGTTGCGCCATCAACGCAAGAATTGCGTAAAGATCTGTGGACTCAGGTGTGGTACGCACACCACTTAAGTGCTGACCATCTAGGTAAGTGCCAACTGTGCCAATCACGCCAACTTTAAATCCAAATTGACTAAAGATTGATTGCAGAATGTGGGTTACTGAAGTTTTGCCGTTTGTTCCGGTAACCCCAACTAAAGTCAGTTTCTTTTCTGGATGGTCATAAACTCGCGCTGCCAAAATAGCCATGTCGACGCGTGGTGTGGTCAAGGTGATGACCGGCAGGCCCGTTGCCATCGCACTTTCGTTTCCAACCTGATCTGTAGCGATTGCTACTGCTCCATTAGTAAGTGCTTGCGGAATAAATTGCTGTCCGTGGTGATTTGCTCCAGGAAGCGCAACAAAAATATCTCCAGGAAGTACTTCTTTGGAGTTATGCGTTATGCCAGAGATAAAAACTTCGTTAGCTGCTGAATCGCTAGCTTCTGAATAGTTTGCGAGGTTAAACCCAGTTGCAATTTCATTGAGTTGCTTGGGCGCTATTTTTGGTCGCATGGCCAATTACCACGTTACTGGAATTTGTGGTTGCGGCGTATCTGTAGGTGGAATCTTTTGATGAGCTAGCGCGTAAGTCATAACTTGTTTGAAAACTGGACCAGAAATTGTGGAACCGTATCGACCATTAACTGGGTCATGAATCATCACAGCGACTATCAGTTCTGGGTTATTTCCCGGTGCGATACCAATAAACGATGCGGTGTAGCCGCTGTAGCCGCCAGTTATTTCACTGTACTTATTTGCGGTACCAGTTTTACCAGCAATTTGGTAACCAGGGATTTGGGCTTGTGGCGCAGTACCTTGATCAGATACAACATTCATCAACATTTCGCGCATAATTTTCGCGGTTTGTGGAGTCACAACTTGAACGCTTGCTGGTTCTTTAGCGTATTCAATACTTCCATCGCTACGTGAGTAACTTGAAATCAATCTTGGGGCAACGCGAACACCATCATTTGCGATAGTTGCAAAAACTGATGCAGCTTGAACTGCATTTACAGATAGACCTTGACCGAATGCCAAAGTTGGGAACGTTGTACCTGACCACTGATTTGGATTACTTGGATCTGGAAGTAAGCCACCGGATTCGCCCGGGAAATTAAGTCCAGTCATGTCGCCAATACCAAAGCGTTTTAGGTATTCATAAAGTTTGTCTTGGCCAATTAACTCTGAAGCCATAATTGTGCCGATGTTACTTGACTTCGCAAGAACCCCATTAAGAGTTAACTGAATTACGCCATGTTCATAGGCATCTTTAAACGAAGTACCAGCCCGAGAAATACTTGGCCCAATCGTAAATGGTGTTTCGGGGCTTGCTGCTCCTTCATTAATAACAGCAGCAATTGTCATCGCCTTGCTAGTTGAACCAGGTTCAAAAACGTCGGTTACTGCCATATTTCTTTTTGCTCGATCATCAGTAGCAGAAGGATCATTTGGATCAAAAATTGGTGCATTAGCTAACGCAAGAATTTCACCATTCTTTTTCATAACAACGACCGAGCCACCCGATGCTCCGGCTTTTTGTACTTGTTCAACTAACGCGCGCTCTGCTACTGCTTGAATGTCACGATCGATTGTTAAATTAACCGAAAGTCCTTCTACCGGATCAACACTTTGCCGCTCACTACCAGGAATTTCGCGTCCATTAACTCGCTCAACTTGAACTTGGCCATCTTTGCCAGCCAGGATTTCGTCAATCCCAAACTCTAAGCCACCCAGACCATGACCTTCAGCGCCAACGTAACCGACGATGCTAGCCGCTAAAGTTCCATTTGGATAAATGCGACTTGTTGTTGGTTCGCTAAAAATTCCAGCGATGTCCAGGGCGGCAACTTCTTTCCATTTTTCCGGGGGAATTCTCTTTGCCACATAACTAAATTTCTTATCTCCAGAAAGCGTCGGAAGTATTTCTTCAACTGGCAAACCAAGTACTGGTGCCAACATGGCTGCCGCTGCGGCTGGATCGTTAATCAAAGTTTGATCGGCTGTTACATTTCGAGCCAAAACTGTAGTTGCAATTGGCACACCATTAACGTCATTAATGTTTCCACGAAGTGCCGGAAGTAAAACCGTCTGTAAACGATTACTTTGACTTTGAGCTGCTAGTTCTGGACCGCGAATAATTTGTAAATTAACTAATTGCCCAGCGTAAATTAAAAATATTGCAGCTAAAACTTGAGTGAACCTGATTACCCGTCGTCTCGGGTTTGCTAATTGAAATACAACAGGTGGCCGAGGTTCTTGAAACCGCTGCCCAGTGAAAGGTTGTGGGCCAGGTCGCTGCACTCGCGAAGGTGCAGGTCGCTGTTGTGGCCTTAATGGAGTTTGCGAACTCATGGCACCACCGGAGCAGGTGCTGGTACCACATATGGCACAGCCGGTGCTTTTGCTGGAACAGGTTGACCAACAATTACCCGATCAGATAGCCGCAAGAAAACTGGGGTTTCGGCTGGCACCATACCGATAGTGCGAGCAGCAGTCACCAAATTGTCGGTTGATTCTGCTGCCGCAACTTCACTAGCTAATCGCTGTTCGGTGGCAAGCATTTGATTCAATTCAATTTGTAATGCAAGTTTTTCAAACGCTGCTTGTTGTGCCTGGGTGTTGATAATTAAAAGTAGGAAACTGCCAAAAACTAACATGCCGAAAATAATTCCAACAAAGGTATTTCGGTTTGCTCGACCTTTTGGAATTCCTACTGGTATGGCATTTGCAATTGGCGTAACGATGGCTCGGGAATTAACTGCAACTAAACGACTAACTCGTTTTCGTCGAGTCGGGATTGGATTTAGCCGCGGAGCGCGAGCTGGCATTGCACTCATGCGGCTAACCTTTCAATCGCGCGTAACCGCACCGAGGCAGCACGGGGATTTTCAGCAATCTCATCTTCAGTTGCTAGTTCTGCACTCTTAGTTAAGAGTTGTAATTTTGGTTTCTGTCCTGCTGGGATGAATGGTAAATCGACTGGAATTTTTGATTGTGTTACTTCGCGAAATGCATTTTTCACAATTCGGTCTTCAAGTGATTGATAAGAGAGCAAAACGAGTCGGCCACCGATAGCTAATGCCTCAATCGCAGCTGGAATAGCACGAGTAAGCACCGCTAATTCATCGTTAACTTCAATGCGTAAGGCTTGGAAAGTTCGCTTGGCTGGATTTCCACCAGTACGACGAGTCGCTGCCGGAATTGCATCGCGAACTACGGCAACTAGTCGATCACTAGTTGTAAATGGCTGGCTTTCACGTTCTTTAACGATTGCGCTGGCAATGCGCGAAGCAAAACGTTCCTCGCCATAAGTACTTAAAATTCTGGCTAGTTCACCATGGCTATAGGTATTGACTACATCAGCGGCAGTTTGCCCCTCAGTTGAATTCATTCGCATATCAAGTGGCGCCGATTGCGAGTATGAGAATCCTCGTTCCGCACGATCAAGTTGCATCGACGATACGCCCAGATCGAAAAGGATTCCTTGCACAGTTGGGGTGCCTAAATCCGATAAAACTTCAGGTAACTCGTCATAAACTGCGTGCACAAATTCAACGCGTCCAGCAAATGGCGCTAAGCGCACTTGCGAATGCGCTAGGGCATCTTTG
The DNA here is from genome assembly GCA_964456135.1 of uncultured Bifidobacterium sp. Taxonomy (GTDB): domain Bacteria; phylum Actinomycetota; class Actinomycetes; order S36-B12; family UBA5976; genus UBA5976. The sequence goes on along the minus strand of CAYVZD010000026.1, from coordinate 802 downwards.
TCGCGGTCTAAACCAATAACCCGAAGATTTGGAAAAGTTTCTAAAGCAGATTCAGTATGTCCACCGAGGCCAAGTGTGGCATCGACTAACACCGCCCCATCTTGTTTAAGTGCGGGGGCTAAAAGATCTAAACAGCGTTGTTTGAATACTGGAATGTGACTGTAAGTAGTCATTAGTCACACTCCACACCAACAACCTCAAGTCCCCAGCCGTCCATCAGCTTGGCACCGGGGAAGGTGCGCCAAGATTTTGCTACGGCTGGGTACTTGAAGCGGTTGGCAATCAAATCGTTCATTGCATTACCTCATCAAGTGAAGAGAAGCCTGGTTCTTGTACGGCTAAGTACTGAGTCCAAGCAACTGCATCCCAGATTTCAATTCGAGTGTCTGCGCCGACAACTACTAAGTCGCGATCTAGACCAGCCCATTCACGAAGTGGAGCAGGGATGGTTACGCGACCTTGTTTGTCAGCAACATCGTCGAATGCAGAAGAGAAAAATACGCGGGTGAAAGCGCGGACTTTTTCGTTATTTTGCGAGCGGGCTCTTAATGATTCGGCATACGTGTCGAATTGGGCACTTGGCCAAATCACGACACAGCGTTCTTGACCCTTAGTCATAACTAAGCCGCTGGTAAGAGGATCACGGAATTTAGCCGGCAGGATTAAGCGGCCTTTTTCATCCAGCTTCGGAGTGTGGGTGCCCAAAAACATTGCGTACCTCCGAATGCTGTGGCAGCCCTTCCCCGAACCACCTCGTTGAACCAGAATACTCCACTTTGCTCCACTGTCAACCCATTTTGGG
>CAYVZD010000025.1:5859-13825 GCA_964456135.1 uncultured Bifidobacterium sp. | reverse complement strand
TCTTAAAGGATGAGCTAGAACTTCCGATACTGTATCAGATTTTCAATCAGAGATTACACCAGAGGGTGCTTCGCGCAGGTTTACATTGCGCCAGCAAATCTCTTATCAGAGATTGCTGGCGCCCCGGCCCAACTGATGAACGCGCATACCGTTAGTGGTTCCAGGCACGCCAGGTGGCACGCCAGCAATAACAACTACATGTTCATTACGGGCAAACCGACCTAAATCTAAAAGCGTGCGGTCAATTTGTTCGACCATGTCATCAGTGTGGTGAACTGGCGGGACTAAGAATGTTTCAGTTCCCCAAGCCAGTGACAACTGGTTTCGAACTCGTGGATTTGGGGTAAACGCCAGAATGCCAGTTTCAGGACGATGTCTTGCTACCTGCAATACAGAGCGGCCTGTTTCTGTGAAAACCACCAAACTCCGGGCATGAATATGTATCGCCACATCGACTGCAGCTGCAGTTAAGGCAAGTGCAGTTGAATCAGTGCCGTCATCGCTTATCTTGGGTAGTCGCTCTAACGCTTCGGTTTCAATGTGCTCAATAATGCGACTCATTGTCTGCACCACCATTGATGGGTGCTCGCCAACACTGGTTTCACCGGAAAGCATCAAGGCATCAGCACCATCCAGTACAGCGTTAGCAACGTCACTTGCCTCTGCCCTAGTTGGCCGCGACATGGTGATCATTGAATCAAGCATTTGGGTGGCCACAATAACTGGTTTACCAGCGGCACGAGCCAGAGCAATCGCTTCTTTCTGCACTAATGGAACTTGCTCAAGTGGTAACTCAACACCTAAATCGCCACGCGCCACCATGATTCCATCAAATGCGTTAATGATTTCTTCAAGATTTTTAACGGCTTGAGGTTTTTCAATTTTGGCAATTACCGGAATACGGATACCTTCTTCGTTCATGATTTGATGAACGTCGTTGATGTCAGCAGCACTTCGCACAAATGACAAGGCGATCATGTCCACACCTTGACGAAGTGCCCAACGTAAATCATCAATATCTTTTTCAGATAGAGCTGGAACGCTTACTGCAACGCCTGGTAGGTTAATGCCCTTGTTGTTGCTTAAAGTGCCACCTTCGATGACTTTTGTGACAACATCCGTACCAGAAACCTCGGTAACTTCAAGAGTTACTTTTCCATCATCAATTAGTAATAAATCACCAGGTTGGCAGTCTCCGGGCAGCCCAGCATAAGTTGTGCCACAGATGTCTTTGTCGCCTGGAACTTCTCGAGTAGTAATTGTGAATTTGTCGCCATTAAAAACATCAACAGGTCCATTTGCAAATGTGGCTAGACGTATTTTTGGTCCTTGTAAGTCAGCCAAAATACCCACGCCATGCAGCGTTTCATCAGCCATTTGGCGAACCATGGCATAAGACTTGGTATGAACTTCATGAGAACCATGTGACATGTTTAACCGGGCAACATTCATACCCGAATTAATTAAGTCCCGAATTGCTTCAGGAGTCGAAGTTGAAGGGCCTAACGTACAAACAATTTTGGCGCGGCGCACTGGCTAATCCTTTTTAATTAAGTCAGTAGTAAGTTTAGCGCTTTCTTCTGCGACCACGTTCTTTAGACATGTTTTCCGATTGTGAATTTGAAGTTACAACCAAATTAATTGTCTCCTGCGAAGTTTCTTCTTGGTTACTTTCACTTGATACATAATCGGTTTCAAGTTGCGAAATTTGCTCCACAGTTTCGTTATTTGTTTCAGGGTTATTTTCAGGTACTGTTTGTGCAGGTGCTGTTTGCGTAGATTCAACTTCTGCAGTTTCAATCCGGCGTGCTCTTCGTGACCCAGCTCGCACTACTTTGCCATTAACAACTTCTTCGCGCCCTGGGTAACGCTCGGCTGAAAGTATGAAGTAAATCAATGCTCCAGCCCCAATGATTAGGGCAGTAAATACATTTAGTCGAATTCCGAGGATGTAATTTGCTTGATCAATCCGCAGTGTTTCGATCGCCCCGCGCGCTGCACAATAAAGTGCAACGTAGAGCGCAAACACTCGACCATGCCCTAAAACAAATTTTTTATCAGCCCAGATCAAAATCGCAGCGATAACAATACAAGCTAATGATTCATATAAAAAAGTTGGATGGAAAGTTGCAAACTCCTCATAACCAACAGGTCGATGAACTGCATCAATTTCTAGCGCCCACGGCAAAGTTGTTGGTCGGCCAAATAATTCTTGGTTAAACCAGTTACCCCAGCGACCTATCGCCTGCGCCAAAACAATTCCTGGGGCTAGTGCATCAGCAAGCGGGGCGAAAGCTAGTTTCATCCGACGCGATGCGATGTAGACACCAACGCCACCAAGTGCGATAGCGCCCCAGATACCTAAGCCGCCTTCCCAAATTTTGAAGGCAGCTAAAAATCCACGGCCGTTCTCACCGAAGTAAGTAGTCCAGTCAGTAAGCACGTGATACAAGCGACCACCGATAACACCAAAAGGTACCGCCCACATCGCCACATCAAGAACTTGATCGCGTAGTCCACCACGTTCAATCCATCGTTTATTACCTAGCCAGATGGCTACAAAAATGCCAACCAAAATGATTAAGGCATATGCGCGCAGCGGAATAGGTCCTAGTGACCAAACACCATTAGCTGGACTTGGTATCGAGGTTGGTAAAAACGGCATCCGTTAGTTACTTCGTTTGTCCAGCGGCTTCGATTGCTGCGGTAAGCGCTTGTGGATTACGAATTAAATCAGCACCTAACTCTTCGCCATTAAGTATCACGGTTGGTGTTGCTGATACACCCTCTTTCGAGAATGCGTCGTAAGAATTATTTACCCAGCCTTCATATTTCTTTGATGAAACACATTCGGTGAATCCCGGGATATCAGTTACCCCAGCTAACCCTGCGATAGTTACTAAATCACTAACTGAGTAGCCGCGACCCTCACTTGGTTGAGCAGCGAAAACTGCCTTATGGAATTCTGCCCCACGGTCTTGATCAACTGCGCAACCAAAAGCCATAGAGGCATAAAGTGAAGAATTTGGATTACCGGCAGCCGTATTTGGTGCTTGTAAGTTCACGTCCAAGAAAATTGTTAGACGAAATTCAAGACGAACTTTTCCTTCATTAGCCAACTGGACGATAGTGTCACCAGACGCCTGCTCAAAGGATGCACAGGCCGGGCACTGGAAGTCTTCCCAAACTTGAAGTAGTGGAATTGAATCAGCATCTGGTGAATCCCACGCAGTGCCAATCTTCACACCATAGGTGTCACTTGTTACACCCTTTGGCAGAGCAGCGTTTGCATCAGGACCTGAACTATCTGATCCTCGATTTAGAAACGGGATAGCAAGAAGTCCAGCCATGATTAATACGACGACGCCACCGCCAATTAACCGAATTTTGCGATCACGGGCTTTTAAATCTGATTCGGCCGCAGCGCGGGCTGCTTGGGCAGCTTGTCTTGCTGCTTTAGCGCTTTTATTGTCTTTAGCCATTTGATTGCACCCTCATTAATTACCGGAAACTTCTGGTAGGTCTAGTTTAATTGCGATTTAGCGCAGCACCTAATTCACGGGCCAATTTTTCAGCCGCCGCAGGGCCGCCCTGTTCAATTGCAGTAACAAAAGCGCTACCGACAATGACGCCATCAGCGTATTGGGCAATTTCTTTCGCTTGTGCTGGCGTTGATACGCCAAGGCCAACTGCAATTGGCAACTCTGTATGTGTGCGAGTTTTAGCAACTAAATCTTTAACTGAATCTAAAACTGTCTCCCGCGCTCCAGTAACACCCATTACTGCACCCGCATAAATAAACCCGGTTGTTGCTGAACAGACCTTGGCAATTCGCTCATTTGTACTCGAAAGCGCAACTAAAAATACGCGATCTAATTTTCCATTAGTTGCTGCTATCCAGTCGGTAGCTTCTTCAGGGGTGAGATCTGGTGTGATCACACCAACTCCACCAGCTTCGCTAAGCGCTTTAGTGAAATTTGAAACACCATTTGCTTCGATTGGATTCCAGTAACTCATCACTAGAGCTGGCACACCTAAATCTGAAACTGCTTTTGCCGTGTCAATAACATCAGTGATCTTTGTGCCATTTTTTAACGACTGATCAACGGCAGCTTGGATGGTAGGGCCGTCCATAACGGGATCGCTGTACGGTAATCCAATTTCGACAATATCCACACCGCCACGAATCATGGCGGTTAGACATTCGACCGCGCCAGCCTTAGTTGGATAACCAGCAGGTAAATATGCGATTAGGGCAGCGCGATTATTTGCTTTGGCCTTAGCAAATACATCATGCAGTTTGCTCATTAACTGTCAGCCTTAAGGCCAAACCATTTAGCTGCAGTTTCGACATCTTTATCGCCACGACCCGATAGGTTTACCAAAATTAATCCACTAGGCCCAAGTTCTTTGCCAAGATCAATCACACCAGCAAGCGCATGTGCAGTTTCAATGGCTGGAATTATTCCTTCAGTTTCGCAAAGTAACTTGAATGCATTCATTGCTTGGGTGTCAGTAATCGGAACGTATTGCGCGCGGCCAGTATCTGCTAACCAAGCATGTTCAGGTCCAACGCCTGGGTAATCTAAACCAGCACTTATTGAATGGCTCTCAACTGTTTGGCCATCTTCGTCTTGCAAGACAAAAGTACGAGCTCCGTGTAAGACGCCAACCGTGCCACCAGTAATAGACGAAGCGTGTCGACCTGTTTCGACACCATCACCAGCGGCTTCCATGCCAACTAACCGAACATCTTTGTCGTCAATAAATGCAGTAAAAATTCCAATTGCATTTGAACCGCCACCTACACAAGCAGCGACTGCATCTGGCAGTCGGCCAAAACGTTCAAGTACTTGTTCGCGTGCTTCATCGCCGATGATTCGATGAAATTCACGAACTAATTCTGGAAACGGAGCCGGTCCGGCAACTGTGCCAAACAAATAGTGTGTGTTGTGTACATTTGCTACCCAATCGCGCATCGCTTCATTAATGGCATCTTTTAAGGTTTTACTGCCGGTTGTAACTGGGACAACAGTTGCACCAAGTAATTTCATCCGGGCCACATTGAGCGCTTGTCGCTTTGTGTCTTCTTCGCCCATGTAAATAACGCATTCCAAACCAAGTAACGCGGCTGCTGTTGCCGTAGCAACTCCGTGTTGGCCGGCTCCGGTTTCAGCGATCACGCGAGTTTTTCCCATGCGTTTAGTTAGTAGCGCTTGGCCAAGAACATTATTTATTTTGTGTGAACCAGTGTGATTTAAGTCTTCACGTTTTAACAAAATTGTTGCGCCACCAGCATGCTGCGAAAATCTGCTAGCGACAGTTAGTGGACTTGGTCGACCGGTGTAGTTGACTTGTAAGTCATGTAGTTGTGCCTGAAATACTGGATCTACTTTTGCTTTACCAAAAGCATCTGTGATTTCATCGAGTGCCGCCATTAAGGCTTCGGGTACGAAACGACCACCAAATTTTCCAAAGTGCCCGGTTAAGTCAGGCAGAACGGCTTCTGTTGTCATACCTAACTCCTATTACCTAAAACTTGCGCAGCTATTTGCGTACCGACTTCAGTCCATTCTTGAATAGTTTCGCTGGGATTGCCACTTTTAACTAAAGTCTCGCCAACTAGCACCCCTCGAGCACCTGCTTGAACTAGTTGCTCGACTTCCTTAAGTGAACTGATCCCTGATTCAGCGATAGCCAAAATATTCTCCGGAATCATTGGAATTAACCGCTGGCAAACTGCTAGATCAACTTCTAGTGTCTTAAGATTTCGCGCATTCACACCTAATAGCAAAGGGTTTAATTCAAAAGCCCGCTCAAGCTCATCTTCATTATGAACTTCAACCAGCACTGATAAGCCAAGTTCTTTGGCAAGTTCATTTAGATCTTGAAGTTGTGAATCTCCAAGGGCTGCCACAATTAGCAAAATTACGTCAGCACCGAATGCTCTGGCCTCGTAAACCTGATAGTCATCGACCATAAAGTCTTTGCGCAAAATTGGAATTTCAACAGCATCACGTACGGCTACTAAATCTGCCAGCGAACCACCAAATCGTCGCCGTTCAGTTAAAACACTAATTACTTGCGCACCGCCAGTTGCATACTTATCTGCCAATGCTTTTGGATCTGCAATTGTGGCTAAGTCACCTTTACTCGGGCTACTTCGCTTCACTTCAGCAATAACGCTAAATGGTCTAGCTAATAAATTTGCCGCTGCAGGAAGGGCAGCAGAGCGAGCAGAAATTTTGTCAATTAATTCTGAGCGGGAAGTATTTCGTTTGCGATCTGCTAAATCTTCACGCACGCCTTCGACAATGGACGTTAAAACATCGGCCATGTCGAACTCACTTTCGCGTTAAATGAAACTTAAGTTTATTGGAAAGTAAGTGGATGAAAATTTAAGACTTTTTGCCGTAACCCATGGCAGAAAGTACCTTGCCAGCGACTAAGCCAACACCAATTAGTGCAACGCCAGTCCAAAAGATTGGACGATCATCTAGCACAACTCCGATCGCACCAACTAAGAATGCGATCATCACAGTTATGGACAAAGTCCATGCTGCAACAGTTTGCCCGTGATTGTTCCCTGACATTTTGCTCCTACTGGCTCTTGGCAGTTTCTTAAAATTATTTTACCGAGAAGAAGGCAAAGTATCTTGTTCGCCGCTATCTGAGTCGGTTAACGTTGGGTCAATCCCAGAATCTAAGGCTTGCCATGCGGTTAACTTTTCGACATTACCGTTTGGTGAATCATAAGCCGCAGGTTTTTTAGCCGCATCAAAATTTCGAACAGTAAAAATAAATCCAACTGCTGCAATTACCAGGGCTGGAAGTATTAAAAAATTATTAGCTGGGCTAGTTTCAAATACATAGTCAATGCCAGTTAGGCCAACTTTATTTGTCACAAGCGGATCAAGTAGGTCAATCCAATTTCGGCCAACCTGAAAACTGAAATAAGCGATAGTTAAACCAGATAGAAAAATAAAAAATCCTACGATTCGTTGCAAAAATCTTTTTGCTGCAATAAGTCCGACTATGCCAACTATTGGCACAACCACTACCCCAGCAATTATCGGCTGAAGTTGGCGACCAGTGAATTCATAAACTAAGTGCGGACTATTTGCTTCAATGAAATATGCAGTCGCCCAAGTCTGGCCAGTTACTACAAAAATTAACAGCGAACAGATAGCAAGTAGGACCAGTAGCCTTCGGTAAATTTTTCGCACTTATCGATCACCCGTTGGCAAAGTATTTGCTACTGCAACTGCCCGAAGCACTGCTGCAGCTTTTGCATTGCATTCCGCATCCTCAAGAGTTGGGACCGAATCAGACACAATTCCAGCACCTGCTTGCACATAAGCAATTTGATCTTTTATTACTGCACTTCGAATAGCAATTGCAGTGTCAACATTTCCAGCAAAATCAAAATATCCAACACAGCCACCATAAATTCCCCGACGGGTTGGTTCTAGTTGTTCGATTATTTTCATCGCCATAGGTTTTGGTGCACCTGATAACGTGCCGGCTGGGAACGTAGCGGCAATTAAATCAACACCATTTACATCAGGATCAATTTGTCCAACAACTGTTGAAACGATATGCATTACGTGGCTGTACTTTTCAATCGACATGAAGTCGCTAACATCAACACTGCCCGGCAAACAAACCCGCCCTAAGTCGTTTCGACCTAAATCAACCAGCATTAGATGCTCAGCGCGTTCTTTAGTATCAGCCAACAACTCTTGGGCAAGTCTTTCATCTGCTATTTGGTCCTCACCTCGTGGTCTTGTGCCAGCAATTGGGTGCAGCATCGCTTGACCATGAGTAAGTTTCACTAATGCTTCAGGGCTTGAACCAACTAAATCAAAAGCAACTTCGTTACTTAGCTCACTTCCAGCCCCAGTTAATTTAGGAATTCTAAATAAGAACATGTAAGGACTTGGATTTGTGGTTCGAAGTATTCGAT
>CAYVZD010000025.1:0-5759 GCA_964456135.1 uncultured Bifidobacterium sp. | reverse complement strand
GGAATTCTAAATAAGAACATGTAAGGACTTGGATTTGTGGTTCGAAGTATTCGATAGACATCTAAGGATGATGCACTGCACGGAGTAGAAAACCGTTGGGAAAGCACAATCTGAAATGCATCGCCAGCCCTGATATGTTCTTTGGCGACTTCGACTGCAGCCTGATAGTCACTAGAAAGTGTTTCGTTTGTAATTACGGGTTTAGCGTTTTGGTCATAGGTAGCAACTGAGGATGCAAGTGGTGTGGCTAAATCTTCTTGCATCTTGTCTAGGCGACTTACGGCATCGGCCCAAGCAAGCTCAACTCGATCAGGAGAGTTGTCGTAATTAATTGCGTTTGCAATCAAAGTAACTGAACCATCGACATGGTCAAGTACGGCTAAATCTGTGGCAACTAACATCGCTAACTCAGGTAATTGCAAACTATCGACTGTGCGATCTGGCAACTTTTCAAAACGACGCACGATGTCATAAGCCAAATAACCAACTACCCCACCAGTTAATGGCGGTAACTCATCAGCACTTACGCCGATGTTTACATCAGGGGTATGCAAAATTTCTAAAGTTGCACGAAGCGCTTCGATCGGATCACCACTTGTTGGAAGTCCGACTGGCACATTACCGCTCCAATGTGCTTGGCCATCTTTTTCTGACAACATCGCAGAACTTGATACGCCAATGAACGAATAACGCGACCAAGATAGACCATGCTCAGCTGATTCAAGTAAAAATGTGCCTGCACGTTGACCGGTTAACTTGCGATATAAATTAAGTGCAGTTTCTCCGTCGGCTAGTAATCTTCGGACAACCGGAATTACTCGACGATCTTTTGCTAATTCTTTGAACTTTGCTAAATCAGGTGCGGTCATTTTTACTCCCTCACCCTACGAAAACTTTGCTGTGGTCCAGCAACTTCAATTGCTTGTTCAAGCGTAAAGGCTCCGGCGTAGAGTGCTTTACCAGCAATAGTTCCCTCAAGTCCTTGGCTGACTAATTCTCGCAGCGCAACTAAATCACTAAGCGCCGCTACTCCACCACTTGCAATTACAGGTTTGTCGGTGCGGTCACAAACTTCTTTTAGTAACTCAATGTTTGGACCACGCAAAGTTCCATCTTTATTGACATCTGTAACTATGTATCTTGCACATCCAGCAGTTTCTAACTGATCAAGTGTTTCCCACAAATCACCACCGTCTCGCGTCCAACCACGTGCTGAAAGGACTGTGCCTCGAACATCTAAGGCAATAGCAATTCGGTCACCATGTTCGCTGATGATTTTTCGGGTCCAATTCAAATCTTCTAGAGCAGCTGTTCCAATATTGATTCTGGTCGCGCCAGTTTGTAAGGCAGCCTGCAAAGAATCTTCATCGCGTATGCCACCAGATAATTGAACGTTTACATCAAGTTTGCCGATTACTTCATTTATTAATTCACGGTTTGAGCCTCGGCTGAAGGCAGCATCTAAATCAACTAGGTGAATCCAAGTTGCGCCGGCTGCTTGCCAATCAAGTGCCACCGAAAGTGCATCACCATATTCCGTGGCACTGTTTGCATTGCCTTGTACCAAGCGGACGGCTTGGCCATTTGAAACGTCGACTGCAGGTAAAAGTAATAGTGACTGCATTACTTCCAACCTTTAAATTGTTAAGCGAAAAACGGCTTTATTTAGTCCCTTAATTCTAATGGGCTTAGCGCTTATCATTCTTTTGTGAGCACTCCGGCAACGAAGTTATTAACCAGTTTGGGAATTAACTTTAAAGTTCACGAATATCAACATGATCCGAATACAGATTCATACGGATTAGAAGCTGCACAAAAACTTGGCTATCCATATGAACAAGTTTTTAAAACTCTGATCGCACAATTAGATTCAGGATTCGCAGTTGCGATTGTTCCAGTAAATCAACAAGTAAATTTAAAAAATTTAGCCCATGCGCTCGGCAGCAAAAAAGCGCAAATGGCAAAACCTGATGTGGCAAGCCGATTAACCGGCTACATCGTGGGTGGAATTAGCCCAATCGGACAAAAGAAACTGCTGCCAACCGTGATCGATGAACTCGCTCAACTACAGGAGACTGTTTTAGTTAGTGGTGGGAAACGTGGGTTTGATATTGAGTTAGCGACTTCAGATTTAGCCCAAATCACTAAAGCGATTTTTGCCGCGATTGCTGACTAACTAATAACCAGTAGTAAAAAATTATTTTGCGGCGGCCGGTATTTTTGGAGCCTCTAAGCAACCAGGTCCAAGTAAAGCTTTTAAGTCTGCAAATAACGAAGTCGATGGATTGACTCGCAACTTGTCATCAGTCTTAAGTGAAATAAGTGAATTGTCTTGAATGAGTGTTAGGTGAACTTCAGTAGTACCTTTATGGGTTTGCAAAATCTGGCGTAGCGAGTCCATTACTGCAGGATTAATGCGAGATTCAGGTAAATAAAGTTTTACTGGTCCCGATTGCGCCGCTGAGATATCTGGAACTGAAACTTCAAGAGCAGCTACCCGAGGTGCCTCATCATCGCGTTTATCAATTCGCACTTTTACTAACACCACGGCGTCTTCAACTAGCAAGTGGCCAACTTGGGTAAACATTTTTGGCCAAACTAAAACTTCAGCAACACCTTCTAGATCTTCAAGCGCAATAATTGCCCACCGCTCACCAGAACGCTTGGTAGTTTTCATTTGCACTTCAGTAACTAAGCCACCGAGAGTTACCACTGACCCATCGTTTGCTTCGCGAACTCCAGAAATTGGCATTGAAGTATTTGTGGCTAGCACATGTTCTAAACCAAAAAGTGGATGATCGCTCACATATAAGCCCAGCATCTCGCGTTCTTGAGTGAGTAAAAATTTCTTATCCCACTCTTCGTCACTAATGGTTAGATCCACACCACCTACGCTTTGGTTGGTTGCACCACTTGAACCAAAAAGATCGAACTGGCCAATTGCTTCTTGCTTCTTAGTTTCTAAGATCGCATCAACTGCTTCTAAGTGAATTGCCATTAATCCTTTGCGCGTGTGGCCTAAGGAATCAAATGCGCCAGCTTTAATTAGCGACTCGACTACCCGTTTATTACAAACTTGGATGTCTACTTTGGTTAAAAAGTCGGTAAATGAGGTGAACTTACCTTTTTGTTCGCGGCTTAGTTTGAGCGATTCGACTACGTTGACGCCAACATTTCTGATGGCGGAAAGTCCAAATCGAATATCGTTGCCAATTGCAGTGAATTCAACATCAGATTCATTTACATCGGGTGGGAAAACTTTAATTCCCATCCGGCGACATTCATTTAAATAGACAGCTGATTTGTCTTTGTCATCTTTAACACTCGAAAGTAATGCGGCCATGTACTCAGCTGGATAGTTAGCTTTTAAGTATGCAGTCCAGTAAGAAACTAAACCGTAGCCAGCACTATGTGCTCGGTTAAATGCATAATCTGAGAACGGAACTAACTTGTCCCACAAAGTGCTGATGGCATTGTCTGAATAGCCTCGCTCTTTCATGCCTGCAGCAAAAGGTTTATATTCCTTTTCGAGGATTTCAGCTTTCTTTTTACCCATAGCCCGACGAAGTAAATCGGCTTGGCCAAGTGTGTATCCAGCAAGTTTTTGAGCAATCGACATAACTTGCTCTTGATAAACGATTAAGCCGTAAGTATCGCCCAAAATTGAATCGAGAACTTCAGCTAATTCAGGGTGAATCGGAACCTGAACTTTGCGTTTGTTTTTGTAATCGGCGTAATCATTGTGGGCGTTTGCACCCATCGGTCCTGGTCGATAGAGCGCGATCACCGCGGAAATATCTTCGAATGAGTCAGGCACCATTGAGCGAAGCAGTGAGCGCAATGGACCACTATCTAACTGAAATACGCCGAGTGTGTCACCGCGGGCAAGTAACTCGTAAGTTTTCTTGTCATCAAGACCTAGTTCTTCAAGAACAACAGTTTCACCGCGATTTATTTTTATGTTGGCTAACGCGTCATCTAAAACAGTTAAGTTTCGCAGCCCTAAGAAATCCATTTTCAAAAGCCCAAGTGATTCACATGCACCCATATCGAATTGGGTGATAACTGCTCCATCTTGTTCGCGGCGCCAAACTGGAATGACATCGAGTAATGGCTCGCGACAAAGGATTACGCCAGCTGCGTGTACGCCAGGTTGGCGCTTTAATCCTTCAATACCGCGCGCGGTATCGACGATGGCTCGAATGTCAGCGTCATCTTCGTAAAGTTCTCGAACTTCACCGGCTTCGTTATATCGCGGATGTTCTGGATCAAAGACCCCATAGAGCGGAATGTCTTTACCCATAATTGCTGGTGGCATTGCTTTAGTGACTTTGTCCCCAAGTGCGTACGGAAAACCTAAAGCACGTGTTGCATCTTTAACGGCAGCTTTTGCTTTGATCGTGCCGTAAGTAACAATCTGAGCGACACGTTCTTCACCATATTTTTGGGTTGCGTATCGAATCATTTCTGAGCGCCGACGTTCATCGAAATCTATGTCGATATCAGGCATAGAGATACGTTCTGGATTTAAAAAGCGCTCAAAAAGTAAACCATGCTCAATTGGATCAAGTTCAGTTATTCCAAGGGCCCAGGCAATCACCGCCCCCGCAGCTGAACCGCGACCAGGACCAACTCGAATTCCTTGCTCGCGGGCATGTCGACATAAATCTGCAACGACTAAGAAGTAGCCAGGGAATCCCATTTGTTCAACTACTTGTAATTCATACTTTGCTCGAGTCAAATGTTCAGCCGGAACTTTTCCTTTTCCAAAACGGCGATCAAGCCCAGCCATAACTTCTTTAACCAGCCAAGTGTTTTCTGTTTCACCTGCTGGAACCGGAAAACTTGGTAATAAATTCTGACCTTCAGTGAAACTTACGTTGCACCGTTCGGCAATTAATAAAGTGTTGTCGCACGCATCTGGAAAATCACGCCATAGGTCGCGCATTTCAGCTGATGATTTTAAGTAAAAGTCTTGGGCATCAAATTTAAAGCGCTTTGGGTCATCCATTGTGGTGCGCGTGCCAATACAGAGAAGTACTTCGTGCATCAGTGCATCTTCGGGATAAACGTAATGTAAATCGTTGGTGGCAACCAGCGGCAGGTTCAATTCTTTAGCTATTTTTAGTAGACCTTCACGAGTTTGCCGCTCGATTCCGATTCCATGATCCATTAACTCAACGAAGTAATTGTCTTTGCCTAAAATTTCGCGCATTGTGGCTGCAGTTTTTAAGGCCTGATCATAATTTCCGGCTTGCAACCAACGATTAACTTCGCCAGATGGACATCCAGTTGTTCCAATTAAACCTTTGCCATATTGCGCTAAGAGTTCAGCGTCAAAGCGAGGTTGATAGTAATAACCTTCGAGGCTAGCCAAACTTGAAAGTTTGAATAAGTTGTGCAGGCCTTCATTATTTTCGGCCCAGATTGTCATGTGGGTGTAGTTGTATCTACCGCGCCCAGCACTATCAATTGAAGTGTCATCGACTGCCGCTAATCCAAAATCAAAAGGTGCTCGCTCTTTTCGACCCTGCGGAGCGTAGTAACCCTCTAAACCAATAATTGGTTTAACGTCAGTTGCACTTCCCTTTTTCCAAAATTCAAATGCGCCAAATAAGTTGCCGTGGTCGCTCATGGCGATTGCCGGCTGACCTAATTCGGCAGCTTTTTCGAATAAATTATCGAGACGAGCCGCTCCATCTAACATCGAATACTCGGTGTGCACATGTAAATGCACAAACGAGTCGTTGCTCACGGCT
>CAYVZD010000024.1:0-14360 GCA_964456135.1 uncultured Bifidobacterium sp. | reverse complement strand
AATCAAGACTTCATTACGCTTTAAAAACCATGGTTTCCAAGGTGGATCAAATCTTGCGAAATAAACATTTCCAGTGGTTTGTAAGCCAGCTTTTGCAACTGCTGTTCTTAACTCAGTTTCTTTTTCAGCAAGTAATTTGTCGCTCCAACTACCGCTGTACTTTAAAACGGCGGCATGATGTGCAGGAACTTTTTTTGTTACAACTTTTGAATTAGCCGGAACCGGAATTTGAGATTTTGCAACATCGTCAGGTAAGACAAATGAAACTCGATGACGTTTGGGTTCAATTGTTTCTTGAATTACCGGAGCAGTCATCGCGATTGGTTGATTCGATAAATTCTGTCCAGAAATGTAGTTGAAAAGTGGTGAGAAAGCACTAAAAGTAACAGCATTGAATTCGCCGGTACCTTCAACTTGAGCTAAAACGTAATCTGGGTACCGTCGAATTTCAAAATTAGGAAATTTTTTAACCACTTGGTACTTGAGTTCTTCAGTCACAGTTTGAGTTTAAGTTGGATAAATGACTCAAACTTAAATTTCACCTAAAAGCAAAACAGCCAGTCCGAGGACTGGCTGTTTTGAGGCATTAAGTGCGTACTTATCCGCGATATTGACCCATGTCGTAGTCATCCAAGCGAACTGCTTCGCCTGTGCCCTGACCGAATTCGCTGTAATCAAAGTCGTCGTATGCGCTCATTGCAGCGTAGACAGCAGCTTTAGCTTCTTCGGTTGGTTCAACCTTGACGTTGCGGTAACGAGGTAGACCAGTACCTGCTGGGATCAACTTACCGATGATCACGTTTTCCTTTAGACCTAGTAATGGATCACGCTTACCGTTAATTGCAGCATCAGTAAGAACACGAGTTGTTTCTTGGAACGATGCAGCCGATAGCCATGATTCAGTTGCCAAGGAAGCCTTGGTGATACCCATCAATTCCGGACGAGCCGATGCTGATTGGCCACCTTCGGCAACTAGACGACGGTTATCTGTTTCATAAGCGGTGCGCTCTACAAGTTCACCGGTTAAGAAGTTTGAACCACCCTGTTCCACGATGATTACTCGCTTGAGCATCTGACGAACGATAACTTCGATGTGCTTATCGTGAATTGATACACCCTGTGAGCGGTATACCTCCTGCACTTCATCGGTTAAGTGAATCTGTACTTGGCGTGGACCACGGATACGAAGTACTTCCTTCGGATCTGGCTTACCAAACAGAATCAAGTCACCAGCAGCGATGTTCTGACCATCTTCAACCTGAAGTTTTGCACGCTTCGATACTGGGTACTCAAGCTCTTCAGAACCGTCATCTGGGATAACGACAACTTTCTTAGCTTTTTCACTTTCTTCGATGCGAACTCGACCTGAAGCAGCACTGATTGGTGAGTAACCCTTTGGGGTACGAGCTTCGAAAAGTTCAACTACGCGAGGTAGACCGTGAGTAATGTCACCACCATCTGATGCAGCACCACCGGTGTGGAAAGTACGCATAGTCAACTGTGTACCTGGTTCACCAATGGATTGGGCAGCAATAATTCCGACGGCTTCACCAATGTCAACAAGCTTCGACGTTGCAAGTGAACGTCCGTAGCAACGTGCGCAAGTGCCAAAGCGGCTATCGCAAGTTAATACTGAGCGAACCTTGATTTCTTCAACACCAGCTGCAAACATCTCTTCAACATCGAGGATGCCAATGTCGGTACCGGCAGCGAACAAGGTCTTGCCTTTAACCTCAACATCTTCAGCCAAACAGCGTGAAGCAACCGAAGTATCTAGGTTGTCTTCCATCGTTCCGTCAGCCTTGCGAAGTGACTTAGTTAGCCCACGATCAGTTCCACAATCTTCTTCACGAATGATTACGTCTTGTGAAACGTCAACTAAACGACGAGTTAGGTAACCCGAGTCAGCGGTACGAAGTGCGGTATCAGCAAGACCCTTACGAGCACCGTGCGTAGAAATGAAGTACTCAAGTACTGAAAGTCCTTCACGGAAGTTGCTCTTAATTGGGCGAGGAATAATTTCACCCTTTGGATTTGCCACCAAACCACGCATACCGGCGATCTGACGAATCTGTAGCATGTTGCCTCGAGCACCAGAGTTAACCATCATCCAAACTGGGTTGGTTGTTGGGAAGTTCTCTTGCATCTTTGCTGCAACTGCGTTCGTTGTGTCAGTCCATACTTCGATTAGTTCCTGACGACGTTCAGAGTCAGCAATCAAACCTCGGTCGTATTGCTTTTGAATCTTGTCAGCTTTTTCTTCTGCAGCAGCAAGTAACTCTGCTTTAGCTGCTGGAGCAACTACGTCTGCGAAAGAAATAGTTACGCCCGAACGAGTTGCCCAACGGAAGCCTGCTTCCTTTAGTGCATCAAGTGTGGCTGCAACCTGAACTTTTGGATAGCGCTCAGCAAGATCATTAATGATTTCACCTAGACGCGATTTCTTAACTTCTTCGTTAACAAATGGGTAGTCTGCTGGCAAAGTTTCGTTGAATAGTGCCCGACCTAGAGTGGTGTCCAAAATTCGAGTCTTGGATTCACCACCAATCTTTTCAACGACATCATTCAAGCGAAGTTTTACTACTGTCTGTAAGCCAAGTTCGTGACGGTCAAAGGCCATGATTGCTTCGGCTAATGAGCCAAAGATCCGGCCGTGTCCTAGACCTTCTTTATCAGAACGGGTTAACGAGTAAAGACCAAGCACCATGTCCTGTGTTGGCGAAGTAATCGGACGACCGTTTGCTGGCGAAAGAATATTGTTTGACGACAACATTAAGACGCGAGCTTCAGCCTGAGCTTCGGCAGACAATGGAACATGCACAGCCATCTGGTCACCGTCGAAGTCTGCGTTAAATGCAGTACAGACGAGCGGGTGAATCTGAATGGCTTTACCTTCGATTAATTGAGGTTCGAAAGCTTGAATACCAAGACGGTGCAGTGTTGGTGCACGGTTTAGTAATACTGGATGTTCAGTAATTACTTCTTCCAATACATCCCAAACAACTGAACGTTGACGTTCAACCATGCGTTTTGCACTCTTGATGTTTTGGGCATGGTTTAGATCAACTAGTCGCTTCATCACGAATGGCTTGAAAAGTTCAAGTGCCATTTGCTTTGGTAGACCGCATTGGTGCAACTTAAGCTGCGGACCAACCACGATTACTGAACGGCCTGAGTAGTCAACGCGCTTACCAAGAAGGTTTTGGCGGAAGCGACCTTGCTTACCTTTAAGCATGTCTGAAAGCGACTTAAGCGGACGATTACCTGGCCCAGTCACTGGACGACCGCGACGACCGTTATCGAATAATGCGTCTACAGATTCCTGAAGCATGCGCTTTTCGTTGTTAACGATAATTTCTGGTGCACCAAGATCTAGTAGGCGCTTCAACCGGTTGTTGCGGTTGATTACGCGACGGTATAGATCGTTTAGATCAGAAGTTGCAAAGCGGCCACCGTCTAACTGAACCATCGGACGTAGGTCTGGTGGAATAACTGGAACAGCATCCAGAACCATTGCAGCTGGATGATTGTCAGTATTAAGGAATGCATTAACAACTTTTAGTCGCTTTAAGGCGCGAGTCTTCTTTTGACCCTTACCATTTGCGATAACGTCGCGAAGTTTTTCAGCTTCAGCAGCAAGGTCGAATGTTTCTAAGCGAGCCTTAATTGCTGCGGCACCCATGCCACCTTTGAAATAGCGACCGTAACGGTCACGCATTTCGCGGTAAAGCATTTCGTCACCTTCAAGATCTTGAACCTTTAAAGTGCGGAATCGTTCGAACACCTTGGTTAGGCGGTCGATTTCAACATCTGACTTCTTGCGAATTTGTGCAGCTTCACGTTCGCCAGATTCACGTACTTTACGCTTGATTTCAGACTTTGCACCTTCTTTTTCAAGTTCAGCAAGGTCTTTTTCCATCTTCTTTAAGCGATCGTCAATAGCTTTATCGCGCTTCTTAGCTAAGTTGCTCTTGTCTTCGGCTAACCGAGCTTCAAGGCTAGGTAGATCTTCGCGACGAGTTGCTTCGTCTACTGAAGTAATCATGTAGGCAGCGAAGTAAATTACTTTTTCTAGATCCTTTGGCGCTAGATCAAGTAAGTAACCAAGTCGGCTTGGCACACCTTTGAAATACCAAATGTGAGTTACCGGAGCAGCTAGTTCAATGTGACCCATACGTTCACGACGAACTTTTGACCGAGTTACTTCAACACCGCAACGTTCACAAATAATGCCCTTGAATCGAACACGTTTGTACTTACCGCAGTAACATTCCCAGTCACGAGTTGGGCCGAAGATCTTTTCGCAGAAAAGGCCATCGCGCTCAGGCTTTAAGGTTCGGTAGTTAATGGTTTCAGGCTTTTTTACTTCGCCGTGCGACCAGGTGCGAATACTTTGTGCACTCGCTAGACCAATTCGCAATTCGTCGAAGAAGTTGACGTCCAACACTTTGAGTTCCTCTATTTCTAGTTAAGTTTTTAGGTTTCGTCTATCTGAATCTTTTGATCAGATCTCTTCGACGCTGAGCGACTCGCGACGCGACAGGTCGATTCCAAGTTCTTCTGCAGTGCGGAAGACTTCTTCAGCTGTATCCCGCATTTCAATTGCGGTACCGTCACTCGACAGAACCTCAACGTTTAGACACAGGGACTGCATTTCCTTAACCAATACCTTGAATGATTCAGGGATACCTGGTTCAGGAATGTTCTCACCCTTGACGATTGCTTCGTACACGCGAACGCGACCAAGAACGTCGTCAGACTTGATAGTTAGCAATTCCTGCAATGCATAAGAAGCGCCATAAGCCTCAAGTGCCCACACTTCCATTTCACCGAAGCGTTGACCACCGAATTGAGCCTTACCACCAAGTGGCTGCTGAGTAATCATTGAGTAAGGGCCCGTTGAACGTGCGTGAATCTTGTCATCAACCAAGTGGTGAAGTTTCAGTACGTACATGTAACCAACGGCAATTTCGCCTGGGAATGGTTCACCTGAGCGACCATCAAACAGTTTTGCTTTACCGTTTTCGCCAACCAAAGTTAGGCCATCACGAGTCTTGTTAGTCGACGCTAATAGACCAGCAATTTCTTCTTCTTTAGCTCCATCGAAAACTGGAGTAGCTAGCTTGGTGCCAGGTTCAACTGAGCGAGCATCTTTAATGATGTGTTTTGCCCAGTCAGGTTCACCTTCGATGTTCCAACCCTGTGATGCGATCCAACCTAAGTGAGTTTCTAGAATCTGACCGATGTTCATACGACCTGGAACACCAAGCGGATTAAGTACAACGTCCACTGGAGTTCCATCAGCTAGGAACGGCATATCTTCAGGAGGGAGAATCTTGGAGATAACACCCTTGTTACCGTGACGTCCAGCTAGTTTGTCACCTTCGGTGATTTTTCGTTTTTGTGCAATGTAAACACGAACAATTTGGTTTACACCCGGTGGTAACTCGTCGCCTTCACTTGAATCAAAAACGCGAACACCAATTACTTTTCCAGATTCACCGTGTGGAACTTTAAGTGAAGTATCGCGAACTTCGCGAGCCTTTTCACCAAAAATTGCACGAAGTAGACGTTCTTCTGGAGTTAGTTCAGTTTCACCCTTAGGTGTAACTTTGCCAACCAAAATGTCGCCTGGAACAACGTCAGCACCGATTCGGATGATACCTCGATCGTCAAGATCTGCAAGCACTTCATCAGAAAGGTTTGGTAGATCGCGAGTAATTTCTTCCGGACCTAGTTTGGTATCACGGGCATCAATTTCGTGTTCTTCAATGTGAATTGACGAAAGAATGTCGTCTTGAACCAAACGCTGGTTAAGAATAATTGCGTCTTCGTAGTTAAGACCTTCCCAAGGCATGAATGCTACGAGCAAGTTGCGACCAAGTGCTAACTCACCATTTTGAGTTGCCGGACCATCAGCAATTACCTGACCAGCTTCAATCCGATCGCCTTCTTTAACAATTGGGCGTTGGTTGTAGCAAGTTCCTTGGTTAGACCTATGGAATTTACGCACTGCATAAGTAATGTGCTTTCCACCATCTTCTTCGACTGTGATGGTTTCAGCATTTACTTCAGTAACGACACCACTGCCTGTAGCAACAACAACATCGCCAGCATCTTTAGCTGCACGGTATTCCATGCCAGTTCCAACGAATGGAGATTCGCTGCGAAGTAATGGAACAGCTTGGCGTTGCATGTTGGCGCCCATAAGAGCGCGGTTAGCATCGTCGTGCTCTAGGAATGGAATCATTGCGGTTGCAACCGAAACCATCTGACGAGGTGAAACGTCCATGAAGTCAACTTCGGTTGGAAGAACGTAGTCAACTTCGCCACCCTTACGACGCACTAGGACGCGCTGTTCAGCAAAAGTACTGTCTTCATTCAAACTTGAGTTTGCCTGTGCAATAACGTGAAGATCTTCTTCATCTGCAGTTAAATACTGAATCTTGTCTGAAACTTTTCCGTTAGTTACCTTGCGGTACGGAGTTTCAACAAACCCAAATTCATTAATTCGAGCAAATGATGAAAGTGAGCCGATTAGACCAATGTTTGGACCTTCTGGTGTTTCAATCGGACACATACGACCGTAATGCGATGGGTGAACGTCGCGAACTTCGAAGCCCGCACGTTCACGAGACAAACCACCAGGACCAAGCGCAGATAAACGGCGCTTGTGGGTTAGACCTGAAAGTGGGTTTGTTTGATCCATGAACTGTGAAAGCTGAGAGGTTCCGAAGAATTCTTTAATCGCAGCAATAACCGGACGGGTGTTGATCAAGGTAAGCGGTGTGATCGCTTCTGGATCTTGAGTCGTCATACGTTCGCGAACTACGCGCTCCATACGGGACAAACCGGTGCGGATTTGGTTCTGAATTAATTCACCAACGGTACGAAGACGACGATTACCAAAGTGATCGATGTCATCAACTTCAACTCTGGTATGTCCGCGCGCTGAGTTAAATTCAGTTTCGCCAGCATGTAAACGAACTAGGTATTCGATTGTGGCTAAAACGTCGTTGATATCCAAAACAGTCTTAGTTGGATCTGTATCCAAACCAAGTTTCTTGTTTACTTTGTAACGACCAACTTTTGCTAAGTCATAACGCTTCTCATTGAAGAAGAAGTTTTGTAGCAAATTACGCGATGCTTCAACCGTCGGTGGTTCACCCGGGCGAAGTTTTCGGTAGATATCTAGAAGTGCTTCGTCTTGAGTTGTTGTGGTGTCTTTATCCAAAGTCGACATCATAGATTCGTAAGCACCGAACTGTTCACGAATTTGTTCTCCGGTTAGACCTAAGGCCTTTAAGAACACAGTTACAGGTTGCTTGCGCTTACGGTCGATGCGAACGCCGACCATATCTTTTTTGTCGATTTCAAATTCAAGCCATGCACCACGGCTTGGAATAATTTTTGTCGTGTAGATGTCTTTATCAGAGGTCTTATCGAGCATCCGTTCGAAGTAAACACCTGGTGAGCGGACAAGCTGTGAAACCACAACACGCTCAGTTCCATTGATGATGAAAGTTCCCTTTTTAGTCATCAATGGGAAGTCGCCCATGAATACTGTCTGGCTCTTAATTTCACCAGTTTCGTTATTCATGAATTCTGCGTTTACATAAAGTGGTTGCGCATAAGTTAAATCTTTTTCACGGCATTCATCTTCGGTGTACTTAGGTTCATCGAAACTAGGTTGCGCGAAGGTTAATGACATCGTGCCGTTGTAATCCTCAATCGGACTAATTTCAGCAAATACGTCTTCTAAGCCATGTGTCTGGGGAATTTCATTGTTGCCAGCAGCTAATGCTGCAGCAACGCGATCTTTCCAAGCTTGATTTCCAAGAAGCCAATCGAATGATTCAATTTGTAAAGCAAGTAGATCTGGAACTTCTAGTGGTTCGCGAATCTTTGCAAAGGAGACCCTCTTCGGGCCGGTGGAACTGCGTGAGGTCGATCGTGAGGCGGCCAACAGTGGTCCTTCCGAGCTAGCTGTTAATCCGCCGCGCCTTTTTATATGCGCATCAAAACTTTTAAAAGTCACTTGGCGCGCACAAAATAAACCCCGTCAAATGCGGATGCAAAATTAGGGTCTGTTTTATGGCACGGCGAATTTGTAGCATACCTAGACTCGGCAGCCACTGTCCAATTTGCTTCTAAAATCCGCTAAACCATCGCTTTTTTGCGTTGCCACGCGTAACTAGGACAGCTAGAGCCTTTAGCGTGGACTGGCCAAAAAACATCGGTTTGGCGGGGAAGCAGTTCAAGTACTTACACCTTATTTATAGTTCGAAATTAATTCGAACCAACTGGAGTAATACCTTGCGGGTTAATAGTTACTTAAGAACCAAAATAAGTCAAGCACCTAATTTGAACTGTGATCAGAAAGTTATTTTTCTTGATTTACACAATTATTTTTTTGTGATTTCACAAGGGCACAACTTTCAAAAAATCGAATAAGTGCAAAGATTTAACCGTGACTCAAACATATCCACAGCAAAAAGCGCTAACTCGCAATTTTCAACTTGGCACTCCCCGATCATTTCTGATTAATGAAGCAGCGGAATTTGTAACTTTTTTGCGCAGTGACCATAGCCAAGACTCGGCCAATTCATTGTGGATTTTTGATTTAAGAAAAAATGTCGAAGAAAAACTAGTAGATCCACGCAGTATTTTCTCAGGCGATGAAAATATACCAGCAGCAGAAAAAGCTCGACGTGAAAGAATGCGCGAAACTACCAGTGGAATCACCGCTTACTCAGTCGATTCATTAGGTACCCGAATTGTGTTTGCATTAAGTGGTTCGCTTTTTGTAGTTGAACCAAAAATAAGAGTCACATCTGAACTAAGGGTTACTGGACCGATCATCGATCCACAAATCAGTCCAGATGGAAAACATATTTCGTGGACAACAGGTAAAGATTTATTTATTTGTGATGTGGATGGAAAAAATGAAATCAACTTAACCAAAGAATCTAATAAGGATATTGTCTGGGGTTTAGTTGACTTCATTGCTGCAGAAGAACTAAATCGGGTTAGAGGTTTCTGGTGGTCCCCGGATTCAACCAAGTTAGTTGTCGAAAAATTTAATCAAGAACATGTGCCAACTTGGTGGATAAGTGACCCAACTAATCCCCAAAATGAACCAGTTGAACATAAATACCCAGCAGCTGGTACAACAAATCCAAAAGTCGAACTTCACTTAATTGACCTAGCTGGAAATCGCACAAAAATTGAATGGGATAACTCAACTTTTGAATATCTTGTGAGCGTGAATTGGGAAAAAGACCACAATGCGCTGATCACGGTAGCTAATAGATCGCAAACAAATTTTCAAGTTTTTGAGTTAGTAGAACAAAACTTAGAAATAAAAATTAAACATGAAGATGCACAATTTATTGACGTAATTCCAGGCCAGCCGCGATGGCTTGATCAAGAAGTCCTGACTGTAATCGACGATATCGAACTTGATACTCGGGCGATTTACATAGGCAATCAAATACTCACAAAACCAGGGCTTCAGGTATTAAGTATTTGTGGCATTGCTGCAGAAGAAATTTACTTCGTTGGTACTGAAAATGCGATTGATCGGGATGTCTACCGAGTTTCAACTTCTGGCCAAATAGTTAAGTTAACTAATGGTGGAGTAAATGCAATTAGCAACCCCGTTGCTATCGCTGGTGATGCTTACTACGTGTTGGCTAGCAGCCACTTACTTGGTATGAAACGGGACTTTACGCTTATTAAAAATCAAGTACCAATTCATATTTTTGATAATTTAGCCGCTCATCCGATTGTCTCCGCTAATGTGCATTATTTAAAAACTGGTCAACACCACGTCAATACTGCGGTGCTATTCCCTACCGACCATAAATTCGGATCGCAAAAACTTCCAATACTTTTGCGGCCATATGGTGGCCCGCACGGTGCACAAGTATTAAATGGCGCTTTAGTTTATGTAGATGATCAATGGTTTGCTGATCAAGGATTTGTCGTTATTGTTGCAGACAATCGAGGTACACCAGGTCGCGGACCCAAATGGGATCGAAGTATCTATCAAAACTTTGTTTTGCCAGTACTTGAAGATCAAATTGCCGCAATAAAAGACGTGGCTGCACATTACCCTGACGATGTAGACATAAATCGCGTTGGCATCACTGGTTGGTCGTTTGGCGGTTACTTGTCCGCCCTAGCAGTACTCGAACGACCTGATGTATTTCATGCCGCTGTAGCTGGAGCACCGGTAACCGATTGGGCACTTTATGACACTGCTTACACAGAAAGATATTTAGGACACCCAGATAAATTTCCTGAAATATATCGCGAACACTCATTAATTGAAAAAGCTCATAAGTTGAATCGTCCCTTGCTTATCGTGCATGGGTTGGCAGATGACAATGTTGTTGCGGCCCATTCACTGCGATTATCCGCAGAACTACTCACCCACAAGAGAAAACATGAGTTTTTACCGCTGGCAGGTGTTACTCACATGACACCACAAGAAGTAATTACCGAAAACTTAATGCTGCGAACCGTCGAGTTTTTTAACGAGAATCTCAAATAGTATTAATCGCTAATCAATTGGGTAATGGCAGGCTAATTTATGACCTGGCGTAATTTCAATTAATTGTGGTTCCTCAGTTGCACACTTATCTTGTGCTTTCCAACAGCGAGTGCGGAATACACATCCACTTGGTGGGTTGCTCGGACTTGGTAAATCGCCAGAAATAATAATTCGTTCACGTTTACGTTCAATGTCTGGATCAGCAACTGGTACTGCCGAAAGTAGCGCGTGGGTATAAGGGTGTCGCGGTTTTGAATACAACTCAGCTTGAGGTGCTGATTCCATAATCTTGCCTAAATACATCACGGCAACTCGATCTGAAATATGGCGAACTACAGATAGATCGTGAGCTACGAAAATGTATGAAATACCAAATTCTTTTTGAATGTCATCAAGCAGATTCAGAACTTGGGCCTGAATAGAAACGTCAAGAGCAGATACTGGCTCATCACAAACAATAAGTTTTGGTCTCAAGGCAATCGCTCGAGCAATACCAATCCGCTGGCGCTGGCCACCTGAGAATTCATTTGGATAACGGTTGTAATGTTCTGGGTTAAGTCCAACGCGTTCCATTAAATCTTGAACAGTTTTGCGCACTCCACCTTCAGGCGTAACTCCTTGAACTGAAAAAGGGGCGCTAATAATTGAACCAACTGTATGTCTCGGATTTAATGATGAATACGGATCCTGAAAAATCATTTGCATCTCGCGACGAAGCTTTATCAGATCTTTTTTCTTTGCCGAAGTAATGTCTTGACCTTTAAATGTGATTTGACCATCTGTTGGCTCTAATAGTCGAAGAATAGATCTTCCTGCCGTAGATTTACCGCAACCGCTTTCACCAACAAGGCCAAGAGTTTCACCAGGATAAACGTCTAATGAAATACCATCGACAGCTTTTACGCTACCTATTTGACGTTTAAATAATCCTGGTGAAGTTATCGGAAAATGCTTTTTTAATCCAGTGACAGTTAAAAGTGGGCTGCTCATTTTAATTTGGCCTACCAATCTTTCGTTCACTTCTGATTTGGATGCGCTGTTCGCCAGTTAAATGACACCTTGCTTCATGTGCATTTGAAATTGATAACAATTCAGGTCTATCGGTTAAACAACGACTGGCTGGCACTAAATCTTTAAATGTGCAGCGCGGGGCGAATACACAACCTTTAGGCAAATTAATAAGTGAGGGTGGCGAACCTGGAATTGGATCAAGCTGACCTTGTTTACTATCGACTCGAGGCACCGATGCAAGTAGTCCCCAGGTGTAAGGCATTTGAGGTTGATAGAAAATTTCTCGTACCTCTGCATGTTCAACAGCGCTGCCACCATACATAACCATGACTTCATCCGCTAAGTCTGCGACTACACCTAAATCGTGGGTAATCAGCACAATTGCAGTACCAAACTCTTTTTGTAAATCTCTAAGTAATTCAAGAATTTGAGCCTGAACTGTTACGTCAAGTGCTGTAGTTGGTTCGTCAGCAATCAATACTTCAGGATCATTTATTAGCGCCATTGCAATCATCACGCGTTGGCGCATACCGCCAGATAATTGGTGTGGATACTCATCTAAACGTTGTTCAACCGACGGTATTCCAACTCGCTCAAGCATCTTTGCTGCACGAGAACGAGCTTCTGAATCTGAAATTTGATTATGTACCTGCACGGCTTCAATAAGTTGTGCACCAATTGTGTAATAAGGATGCAGGGCGCTCAATGGATCTTGGAAGATCATGGCCATTCGCAAACCGCGAAGTTTTCGAACCTCTTCTGGATTTTCACCAATCAACTCACGGCCATCAAATTTAACACTGCCAGTTACTGTGGCAGATCGACCAAGTAACCCCATCACAGCCAGGCTTGAAACGCTTTTACCTGATCCTGATTCACCAACTATGGCTAGGGTTTTGCCACGATGAACTTCGTAGCTAACTCCAGTTACGGCTTGGACTATGCCATCTTCTGTTTTAAATTCAACGCCTAAATTATTTACTGCAAGTAAAGGTTGCTGCGACATTACAACCTCACTCGTGGATCGATTGCTTTGTACAAGATATCCACAATCAAGTTAGCGACAATCACAAATACCGCGGCGACCATTGTTACCGCAGTGATTGTTGGCAGATCGTATTCAGTAACGGCGCCGATCGCTACTCGGCCTAAACCTGGCAAGCTGAAAATGTATTCAGTAATTACTGCACCACCAAGTAGCCCAGCTAAGTCCAATCCAGCTGAGGTAACTATTGGAGTTAGGCCAGCGCGAAAGGCATGTTTGCGAACAACTGTTCGTTCTGGCAAACCTTTAGCACGCGCGGTGCGAATGAAGTCTTCACCTAAAGTTTCTAACATCTGACTGCGAGTTAGACGTGTGTAATAAGCAGCATAAAGAATTGCTAATGCGATCCAAGGAAGCAGCATTGTTTGGAAAAAAGCGGCAGGATCTTTTGTAGGTGGTTCATAATCTGGGTACGGTAGGAAATTCCAACGAACCACAATGAAAATTAAAAGTAGTAAGCCAACAAAAAATACTGGCAGCGAGTAACCAACTAGGGTGGTGCCCATGATTGCGCGATCTTGCCACTTGCCACGTTTTTTTGCGGCATAAATGCCAGAAGTTATTCCAATAAGCATCCAAAGGGTAAATGCGCCTATTGCTAAGTAAAAAGTAACTGGAAGGGCGTTGACTATTAAGTCAGTTACTTCTTCACCATTACGGAATGAGTAACCCAAGCAAGGAACATCGCATTGAAAAGTTTGTGAACCTGAACCGTAGGTGCGACCTAAGAATATCCCGCGAATCCATTCGATGTATTGGATGTAAAGCGGCTGATCTAGACCAAGCCGAATTCGATTTGCTTCAATGATTGCCGGTGAGCATGATTTGCCACACGTAAGGGCAGCTGGATCAGTTGGGACCGCGTTGAAAAGTAAGAAAGTGATCACGCTCAAGATGCCGAGCATGACAAACATCAATCCGGTGCGGCGAATTATGTACTTAAACATACGCAACCTCGCTAACGACCAACTTGAAAACTTATTTAGTTAAGAGACTTTTAATGGTAGATGTGGGCGGAGATTCCTCCGCCCACATCTTTTTACAGTTAGTTAGCGGCTTCTACACCAAGGGAAGCATATGGCCATGAACCATAAGGACCCCAAATGTAAGCGCCAGTAACTTTCGAACCGTGGATACGTTGTTCTAGACCAAAGCGGGTCGGCAGAATCAGAGCCTTCTTCATAGCTTCTGTATTCAATGCTTGCCATTCTTTAGCCTGAGCAGCGCGATCGGTCATTGCCTTAGCAGCAGCAACACGTTCGTTCCAAGCAGCGTCATCGTAACGAGCTAGAGCGAAACCACCTGATGGTGTGAACAGTTCAGGAATAACGGTTGAAGCGTTAGTCCAGTCTGGAGCCCAACCACCTGAAGTTAATCCACCTTGTAGATCTTCTTGGAAGACTACGCCGTAGTAACCACCTGGTTCTAGACCATTAGGTGTTGCAGTGATACCGACAGCTTCAAGTGAAGCGATGATCGAGGCAACAGCCTTGTCATTTACTTCAGTCTTTGGATAGTCGATAACTAATGGGTTCGGGAATGCTTCGCCAGATTCTTCGATAAGTTTCTTAGCTAGTTCTGGATTACCAGTTGCTGGAATTGCTTCCCCTAGTAGTCCATCCCAAACACCAGTTGGAGCATAGTCAATACCAATGTTTGGCTTGATTGCGCCATCTGCGTATTCACCTGCATAATCGCCACCGGCGATCTTGCGAAGTTCTTCACGGTTAACAGCGGCAAGGATTG
>CAYVZD010000023.1:0-14467 GCA_964456135.1 uncultured Bifidobacterium sp. | reverse complement strand
TTTGCCGAGTGGTGGGAACGTTTTACTGACCTTGCGATCGCGCCATTCCTTGGAGCATGGGCAACTAAAGGCATGGTTGAAGCCCTACCTGCACTGGCCGGAGTGAAGTTACCGATTGCCGAAAGTTCAACCGCAATTGCCTGGATCATTGCGATTTCATTAATTATTCGTGTGTTGCTCGAAGAATTTACTTCTCGATTCTTCCCAGGTCGCTTGAACTACATTCATCCAACAGATGTGCCAAGCCCAAGTAATTTACAAAAATCAATTGCTCTTGCGATGCGCGCATTTATTTTCTGGTTTGTTGCCGGAGCCTTTATCGGCACCAGCTGGCACTTATATGTAGGTACAGCATTATTTATTGCGCCAAGTTACTTAAGTCTGCTCCAAGATAAGTTCCCGAACTATCCAAAGCTTTATCAAGTACTTCCATCTGGTTTACCTGGCTTAGCTTTCACATTGTTAGTTGCTTCATATTCGCTGTCTGGTTTAACAGCAATCCTTGGGGCAACTCCAGACTTAGCCAAACTTGCCTTCGTCCTTCTACCAATTCCATCGGTTATCTTGAGTGTGCTTGGCATGCTCGGTCGAGAACCAGCAGACGGAGATGTTCGCTGGTATCAACGCGATAACTTAACCTGGCTTTATCGCATTGGCGGTATCGCAATATTTATCTACACCTTGCAGTTAACTGGCATTATTTAACTTAAATTGCTCGCAATAATCGGGTTGAATTGCACAGTTGCAAAGTCCTTGCGATAACTGTCCATCATCGTGATCGATGGGAACAAGAACTGCAAAAACACGGTTGGATAGTGTTAGCAAACTTTAATTAAGTAATTTGGGAGCGTTAATGTCCTTGCCACCACTAGTCAGTGACGCAGCAGACCTAAGTGTTGATGAAGTACGCAGATACAGTCGCCATTTGATCATTCCTGATGTTGGCATGTCTGGACAAAAACGTTTAAAGAATGCAAAAGTTTTATGCGTTGGCGCTGGTGGCCTGGGTTCGCCCGCGTTGATGTACTTAGCTGCAGCAGGTGTTGGCACGCTAGGAATTGTCGAATTCGACACCGTAGATGAATCAAATTTACAGCGACAAATTATTCACGGCCAAAGTGATGTTGGTAGATCTAAAGCAGAATCTGCTCGTGATTCAGTTAAAGAAATTAATCCATATGTAAAAGTTAATTTGCATGAGATCAGATTAGATTCTGGCAATGTGATGGACTTATTTGCTCAATACGACTTGATTGTTGATGGCACAGATAATTTTGCGACTCGATACTTAGTTAACGATGCTTGCGTGCTACTTAATAAGCCTTATGTTTGGGGTTCGATTTATCGTTTCGATGGCCAGGCAAGTGTGTTCTGGTCCGAATACGGTCCTTGCTATCGCTGCTTGTATCCAGAACCACCACCGCCTGGAATGGTTCCATCTTGTGCTGAAGGTGGAGTACTTGGCGTACTTTGTGCCTCAATCGGTTCAATTCAAGTCACTGAAGCAATCAAGGTGCTAACTGGCATTGGCGATCCATTAGTTGGTTCACTAATTGTTTATGACGCTCTTGAAATGACTTATCGCAAAATCAAAGTTCGCAAAGATCCGAACTGCGCGATTTGTGGCGAGAATCCAACTGTTACAGAACTGATTGATTACGAAGCATTTTGTGGCGCTGTCTCGCAGGCAGCTGCTGATGCGATAGTCGATTCAACTATCAATGTGAAGCAACTTGATGAAATGCTTAAGGCTCGGGAGCGTGGAGAAAAAGACTTTGTTCTGATCGATGTTCGTGAACCCGGGGAATACGAAATCGTAAATATTCCTGGTGCAGTATTGATTCCAAAAAATGAATTCTTGCTCGGTAACGCACTAGAAAAATTGCCACAAGATAAGCAGATTGTTTTGCACTGTAAAGCTGGTTCTCGATCAGCCGAAGTACTTGCTGCGGTTAAAGGTGCAGGCTTTAAAGACGCAATCCATGTTGGTGGGGGCGTACTTGCTTGGGTGAATCAGATAGAACCTAGTAAGCCGACTTACTAAAGATCACCAGTTCGCTGTAAGTTTCTAAACGCAATCCAACCTGGAATTGTTGGGAACCAAAAAGTCAGTAACCGGAATAACAATGTTGCTGAAACCGCAACACCGGCATCAATTCCAGAAGCGGTTAACCCGGCTGCGATCGCTGCTTCAACAGCACCCAATCCACCTGGCGTTGGCGCAGCTTGACCAATAACAGATCCAGCAAGGTACACAACTGCAACAGTTGCAAAGGCAGCTTCAGGAGTGAAAGCACGCACCGATGCATAAAGCGCTCCGATGTAAGTCAGATTCAGCATTAATACGCCGACAATTCCTGAGATTAACTTCACTGGTTGGTTCGCAAGTGAAGTAAAGCGTGGAACAACTTGGCTAACAATCGGCTTTATCTTTTTGCCTAACCAATCGCGAATTGACGGAATTGAAACTAAACCAGCAATTAGCAATGCAACGATTACCACCCAAGTAATTACTGTGCGTGAAGGTCGAAATGCAAGTTCACTAGAAGTCCCAGCTACGATTGCCATCACAACTAATAAGCCAACATGTGAAATAAATGCCAACACTTGAATAACAGCGATACTTGCTCCAGCTGAGGCTGAACTTAATCCTTGTTTAACTAAAAAGCGCACATTTATGGCCACGAACCCAATAGTTGGTGGGGCAACTAGGGTGGCAAACTTTGAAGCCCATTGAGTACTGAACGTTTTCCAAATTGAAATTTGTTCCGGCACAACACCAATTAAGTTTGCGGTTGCGGCGACAAAAGTTAAAACAGTAAAAATTAAACCAACCGCTAACCAACCGAGATTTGCTGAACTAAACAGATCAATCAAGTTAACTTGAGTTAATTGCCCAAGAAGTAAATAGGCAGCGACACTGCCACCAGCAATCGTTAAAAGTGTTCTTGGCTTAACGCGCTCAATGTCCACTTCTTGAATCGGCGCATCTTCAGGCAACACCTCTAGCAGTGAGTTTCTTAACTCAGTCAACAGATTCTTATTAGCTTTAACTTGTTCGCGTGTTTCATTTGATAGGGCTACAAGTTGTAAAGCTGGAAGGGCTTTTGTCAGCACTTGTTCGCCAAGAATGACTCGACCGGCATTTATTGCCCGTTCTGGCGAACTGCGCATTGCCAAAGTACAAAGTGCTTCAGCCAAATCAATCCGAAGCAGCACATCGCTGGCTGCGATTACGCCATCTTCAAAATTGTTTAAGTAAATTTGCCCGTCAGCACCCTGAATAAAACTGCTAGCCGTCAATCCCCGGTGAGCGATTCGGGCTGCGTGTAAATCACGAACAATTTCCCAGGCACCAGCTAATTCAGCATCGCCAAGTTTATGATCAAAATCAGCAAAACTTCTTCCAGGTAAGTGATCAAAAACTAACACCGACGCATCCGGGCCGACTTCGGCAACAGATAGTAAGTGCGGTGTTCGAATGCCAGCTGTGGACATTGCCCAACTGTTCATCGCAATTCGTTCTAACCTGCGGCGCATCGAAGTTCCGTTACCGCCAGAGTCATCACGAAGTCGGATCGAGCGATAAATAGCTTGAGCTAATCCAGCACCTTCTAAGTCGCGGTCCAGCACAATTAAATCCAAGCGTTTACCGTCTAAAGTGCTGGCATCGTATCGACGACCAGATTGCAAAACTTCAGCTGCGCGTAATAGTGAAAGTGGATGACCAACTCCGGCAAGAGTGTCAGCAATTTGCTGACCTGGTGGACGCGTGGTGTCAGTACCAAGTAGATACCTAATTAATAATCCAACTGCCCATCCAGCAAACTGTGAAACTAATAATCCAGCAAAGGTAATGCCACCACTGATGATGTCGGATAAAGCAATTGATCCGATAACCAAAATAGATGCAACATTCCATCTATATCTCGACATTGCCCGAGCAACTGTAATAAAAGCCGCTAAGCCGCCAATCAGAATATTAAATGGGACAGCCACATTAATGTCTGCGGTACCTGCGAAAGCCAGAAGCAAACGCTGCGAGTCAAAACTAACTAACGTCCAAGTTGAAACGGACAAGATTCCAATTGCAATTAATAATCCAGCAAGACCTTCAAGCAGTTGTCTTGCGCGTTTTCGCAAAAGTAAATCAATCGAAAGTAATGCTGGAAAAACCAGAACACCTAAACCAGAAACAAAACTAGCCAGAATTAATAAAAAGCCAGGCAGCCTATTTGCACCCTGGGAAATATCTTGACCAAGTCCAGTTGTAGTTTCTTGTGCCAAATAACTAAGTAACCCAGTTACGGTGACCAAGGCAAGTGCAAGAGCAAAGCGAGCTAAGTCGCCAGGTCGACGAAGCCTGCGGTCTAGCACCGCGTCTTCGATTACCAGTGTTGAACTATAAGAACTCAAACCCGTTTACCTTGTATTCAGAGTCGCAGTTCACCGAACGACTGCAAATCGATTATTTTCCTATTATCTCGAAGTTTTAAGCGCTTTTTGAGCGGGCAAAATGTCATAACTGCATGGTGGAATAGACCTAATGATGCGCTTAATTCTTGATGCTTCGCTGCCAACGCCAGCCGAGCCAATTGAACTTGATGAGGACCAACTTCGTGTTGTCAATCATCGATCTGGCGCATTACGAGTCTTAGCTGGACCGGGTACGGGCAAAACCACCACATTAGTTGAGGCCATGGCGGCTCGGTTAACTGGTGATCAAGCACTTAAACCGGATGAAGTCTTGGGTTTAACTTTTGGTCGTCGCGCTGCCCTTGATTGGCGAGATCGAGTAACTGTGAAAGTAGGCGGAGGATTTGTACCGACTATCAGTACTTTCCATTCCTTTTGCTACGCATTGGTTCGACAATTTCAATCACCTGAAGATTATTTAGCACCATTCCGATTACTCTCCGGCCCAGAACAAGAAGCCAGGTCACGACTCTTATTTACCAACTCGATTGCAGACGGCAATCTAACTTGGCCTGCTGAACTTATGCCCGCAGTCGGTACACGTGGTTTAGCCGAAGAAGTTCGCGCAGTTATGTCACGAACTCGCTCGCACATGATGGAGCCAGCAGATTTAGTAAAACTGGGTTTAAGTGCACAAAACGAAACTTGGCAAGCAATAGGCAATTTCATGAATGAGTACCTTGATGTACTCGATTCAGAAGGGGTAATCGACTACAGCGAATTGATTTTTAGAGCAGTGCTTCTAAGTAATCGACCAGATGTACAAAAATTTCTGCATCAAAAATTTAAAGCAATTTTTGTAGACGAATATCAGGATACAGACCCTGGCCAAGTTGAATTATTAAAAGCAATGGTTGGTCCGCAAACTTCACTTGTAGTAGTTGGTGACGTTGATCAGGCTATCTATGGATTTCGTGGTGCGGATGAAGCAGGAATAAGAAAATTTAAGACTGAGTTCAGCCCACTCTTCAATAACAATTTTTCTGACGTGGTATTACAAAACTGCCGTCGCTTCGGACCAAATATTCGAAGCGCCGCATCAATTGTGATTGGCGATCGGATTCCAGCTGGTTTTGATAAAGAAAATATTAAAAAACACCGTGATCCAAAAATTGATCCAAGTATTAATGATGAATTAATTATTCGCACTTTTGATTCTGCTGGGGCAGAAGCAGCAAACATTGCTGAACTTATTGCCCGAGCTCATGCTCATGAAAATTATGCCTGGTCAGATATTGCAGTAATAGTTCGTTCGGCTAAAGTCTCACTTCCTGCAATACAGCGAGCACTCGTGAGCGCCGGTATCCCGGTAACTGTGGCTGCTGATGAGTTGCCACTTCATCAAGATCCTGCAGTAATGCCATTACTGGATATGTTGCGAGCTGTTGATAATCCAAAATCGTTAACGCCAGAGTTAAGTAACGATTTATTAACTGGCCCGCTTGCCGGTATTGATCAAGTTGATTTACGCAGATTGGCTGCATATTTGCGTAAATCTCAACGCGCTGAAGGTGGCCAAGTTCAACCTTCTGCTTTATTGATTGCCCAAGCACTAGCAAAACCGGGCTTACTAGCCGATGTTCCACCTGGAGAACTCACCGCAGTTGTTGAAAGTATTACGTCACTTGGCAATTTAATTGAGCAAGCACGCCAAAAAATGAATAAGGGCGCTACACCGCATGAAGTTTTAGATTTCATTTGGCAGGCTACGAGTTGGAAATCTCAACTAGAGCAAAAAGCACTTTCCTTTGAATTCAGTTCACACAGTGCTAACCGAGATTTAGATTCAATCGGCGCATTATTTGATTTAGCGAATCGATTTGTTTCTCGCGGTGGCAGCAAAGACTTGACCATATTCCTTTCTGAAATCGAATCACAAATTATCCCGGCAGAACCACTTGCTGAAAATGACACACGAAGTGATTCTGTTCGACTATTAACAGCACATCGGGCAAAAGGTTTGCAGTGGCCAATGGTGATTGTTGCTGGGGTACAAGAAGATCTTTGGCCAGACCTTCGCTCAAGACAAACAATTTTGCAAGCTGATCGAATAGGTCCAAAGCAAGCTTTACTTCCACCCACTTTTGCCGAAACATTAGCAAGCGAACGCAGATTATTTTACGTAGCAATAACTCGCGCAATGCAAAAGTTAATTATTACAGCAGTAGAAAATTCAATTGCAGGTGAATCAGGAACAACACCATCTAGATTCATAACAGACTTAAAAGAAGCAAAACCTGAAATAGATTGGCAACATGTTGGTGGGCGCCCAAAGCGACCGTTAAGTGTCGAAGGCTTAATTGCAAACTTGCGCCAAGTCTTAATTTCAAGTGAAACGTCGCTCGAGCTAAAGAAAGCCGCAGCTATTCGGCTAAATGCGCTGGGACAACGAAATGTGGGCACGTTTAAACATGCACTGCCAAAAAATTGGTGGGGAATCAACGAAATAACAACGAATACCGTTCCTGATTACATTTCACTATCTGCCACTGCAATTGATGGTGTTGAAAAATGTTCATTGCGTTGGTTCTTGGAACATCGGGCCGGAGCCGTTTCTGACAATAAATTGAACATGGTATTTGGCAACATCTTGCACTTGATCGCTGAAGGTTTACAAAATAAAGAATTACCAACTGATGCCGAATTAATTAACAAGAAAATTGATCAAATTTGGCCTGACCAAGCATTCAACGCTAATTGGGAATCTGAATTTGAACGCGATCAAGCTCATGCAGCGTCGCTACGGTTATTGAACTGGTTCAACGAGCACAGTGAAGTCGACGCCTTAGCTGAAACTAAATTGACTTTGGCAAGTGAAGTAACTGATGAACAAGGAAACAAATTCGAGTTAGGCATAACTGGGTATGCAGATCGAATTGAATTTAGTTTGGACGGGGCTACAATTTATGATTTTAAAACTTCGCGCAAATTAGTTACGAAAAAAGATTTAGGCGTAAATATTCAGTTAGCTCTGTATTCATATCTGCTTGAAAATGGAAAATATCAGGTAAATGAAGAACAGCTCAGCCTTTCACCAGATCAGAAAGTCGCTGGTGCAGCGCTTGTTCAACTTCGAAATGGCACTGATGAATTGCCAGAAATTCAAGAGTTAAAAGCCGGCACACACGATGAAAATTCTCCGGTTCCGCTTAAGGGACGGATAACTAATGCAGCGCTAAAAATTATTAGCGAAACTTTTGAAGCAAATTTTGAAGAAAATCAATGTCGAATTTGCAAAGTAAAAGCGCTATGTCCACTTATGCCTGAAGGAAGGCAGGTGGAATTATGAGTACAGCCGAAGAACTTATTCGCAAAGAATTAATTCGAATTCTGGGTAAAACTCCATCTAATGAACAGTGGCAGGCAATTGAAGCTCCACTTGAACCTGGTCTAATTGTTGCTGGTGCGGGCACTGGTAAAACAACGGTGATGGCCGCTCGAATCGCTTGGCTAATTATGTCGGGCAAGGTTTCGCCCGATCGAATTTTGGGCTTAACTTTTACCACGAAAGCCACTAACGAATTCCAAACACGAGTTCGAAAGTATTTACCTGCGGCAATTAAATTTGCAACTGAATCTGGACATTTTGATTCAGAAGAAATTGGCGAGCCAACAATTTCAACTTATAACTCATTTGGGTCAAGGTTATTAAAAGAACATGCGCTTCGATTAGGTCTCGAGCCAGATGCACGAGTTGTGGTTGATGCGACTCGGTACCAATTAGCCATGCGGGTTGTGGCCAACTCAACTAAAAATTTAGCCGTACTTGGCTACAGCGCAGTCGATGCTACAAAAGATGTTTTGACGCTTGACGAGCGGTTAGCTAATTATTTGATTGAACCCGAAGAGCTAATCACATTTGATCAAGCAACTTTGCAAGACTTAAAGAAAATAGAAAAGCGTCAGAAATTAACTGAAGAAATGGAAATTACTTCAGAAAAGCGAATTGCAATTGCCCAGTTAGTGCAAAATTTCCGTCAAGCAAAAATTGATGCAGATATTTACGATTACTCTGATCAAATTAGGCTTGCTGCCAAGGCTGCTACAACTTCAAATGCAATGCAGGAGTTATTAAAAGAGCAATTCAGTGTCGTTCTTCTTGATGAATACCAAGATACAAGCGTTGGTCAAAAAGTATTGCTCCAAGCACTTTTTGGAAGTGGACACCCGGTTACTGCAGTAGGCGACCCCTGCCAAGCAATTTATGGTTGGCGCGGTGCAGAAATAACCAATATGGATTCATTCCCGACAGATTTTCCAATTTCAATAGATCCGATGAAATCAGCCAATTTGTTTAACTTAACCGGCAATCGCAGATCTGGTGAAAAGATTTTGACCGCTGCTAATTTATTGAGTTCACAACTTAGAGAAATTCACCCAATTATTTCGCCATTGTCCGTGGCTAATCCTGATTTAGGACCTGGGCAAATTGTTGTTGGCTTACACAAAACTTTTGCTCAAGAAGTCGACTGGATTGCAGGTCAAATAGCCAATTTAGATATGACGAATTTAAAGTGGAAAGATGTTGCCGTTTTAATTCGTAATAAAAAGAACATTGGGGACTTTGTTAAGGCCCTTGAACAGCGAAACATTCCTGTTCAAGTCGCGGATCCAGGCGATTTAGTTGATCTACCCGAGGTACGAGAAGTTATCAGTTACCTTGAAATAATTGCTGATCCAACAGCCAACACTGCGTTAGCTCGAATTTTGGCAAGCCCAAGGTTTGCTATTGGCACTAGAGATTTGGCCCTTTTAGGTCGAGCAGCCAATGAATTAGTAGAGCAAGAAATTAGTGGAACTTTTGAAACTCGATTTGAACTTGCTACCGCACAAGTTGATCGTGTTGAGCGGGCCTGCTTACTTGATGCACTCGAGTTAGTTGCCAAAAGCGAACTGCCTTACTCAACACAGGCGCGCGAACGGATGAGCGATCTAGCAGTAGAACTTCGAGAATTGCGAAGGCATGCCAGTGATTCGTTGACTGACTTAATCAATCGGATAGTTCGAACTACTGGCCTAGGTATTCAAACTCTGATAAATCAACATGGGTCACATCAGACTGGATTTGATCGAATTTCTGCATTACTCGATTTAGCGGGATCTTACGTAAGTCTTGATGGTGAAATGTCCCTACGTGCGTTCGTAACCTTTTTAAAGGATGCTGAGCGATTTGATGAGAACTCAACAGCTGATGTAAGTGTTTTAGATAATGCGGTCACTGTGATGTCTGTACACAAATCAAAGGGTCT
This sequence comes from uncultured Bifidobacterium sp., assembly GCA_964456135.1. Taxonomy (GTDB): domain Bacteria; phylum Actinomycetota; class Actinomycetes; order S36-B12; family UBA5976; genus UBA5976. The sequence goes on along the minus strand of CAYVZD010000023.1, from coordinate 4,742 downwards.
TGAATTTTCGGTTGTTGCCCTACCAAGTGTGACTAAAGAAGTATTCCCATCTACGACAAAGCTCAAACATTGGCCTAAGTCGCCCACAGAATTACCAAAGGATTTAAAGCCAAAGAATCTATATTCGCAGGCACCGACTTTTCCAGTTAATAAAGTGCCGCGTGGTGTTGATTATGAAAAATTTAAGAAAGGTGCGAGTACCGATCGTGAAATTGACGAAAGAAGACTTGCCTATGTTGCAGTTACTCGGGCTGCCCAAACATTAATTGCAAGCAGTTCTTGGTGGGGGCCAACGCAAAAAATTTCACGTGGACCAAGTGATTTTCTTGTTGAACTTCATAAACATGCAACAGTGTTTGGGCCTTGGGAATCCGCTCCGCAAGATAATGAAAATAATCCAATTTTTGAAAGTGATACGGGTGTTCCGTGGCCACAAGATATCGCAAAAGAAATTCGTCCTAAGTTACTGATTGCAAAAAATTTATTAGAAACTACAACTAGTTACGATGAAGGCGCCTTAACTGAAGAAGAGAAGGCGTTAATTTCTGGTTGGGATATTGACCTAGCTGCCATTAACGCAGACTTTGAACAAACTTTAAAAACTGAGCGAAAAGTAAAACTTCCAACGAATCTTTCGGCTAGCCAAGTGATGGCACTTAAAAAAGATGAAGAAAGTTTCTTAAAAAGCTTGGTAAGACCGATGCCAAGACAGCCGTCACCCGCTGCAACTCGTGGCACAAATTTCCATGCCTGGGTCGAAGAATTTTTCAAAAAGCGTTCGTTATTCGATCCCGAGTCATTGCCAGGTGCTGGTGATGCTGATATTTACTCAGATGAACTTCTCGAGCAAATGAAAGCTGCTTTTCAAGATAGTCAGTTTGCCCAGCGCGATCCAGAAGCACTCGAAGTCGCCTTCTCAATCCTGGTTAATAGTCGAACTTGGATTGGCCGGATGGATGCGGTATTTGCAGGAACCCTGACTGATCCAAAAGCACCGGGCTGGTTAGTGGTGGATTGGAAAACTGGCAAAGCTGGTTCAGCCGATGAGTTACAGCTGAGTATCTATCGCCATGCACTAGCCGAATTAAAGCAATGTTCACCAGATGATGTTCAAGCCATTTTCTATTATGTAATTGATAAATCTGTTGGGATTCCAGAAAAACTACTCAGCAGAGAAGAACTCGAGGCTTTGATCTAGGCTCTACTTGTGAGTCACTTGTTAGCCCAACTTCCCCTTGCCAGATTTGAAGTAGATCGGGCTGCAACAATGCGGGCTAATCCAAATTGGCTAAATGAAGTTTGGCAAAAAGATTCGACCCGAGTTCTAGTTATCCAGCAAGAAAAAATTCCGGTTACAGATGAATTGTCGCTAATTTTAGTTAAACCTGAATTTTTCAATCAAGATGCTAAAAGCGTTGCAAAAAATGTTTGCCTATTGGGTATTACAGATTCAAATGTTTTTTTAGCCTATTTTGCCGAAGAAGATAATTTAGCTGAGGCAAGTTGGGTAAGTTTGCGAAGTGTTGGAGCGCAACTTAGTGCTCTTGAGGTTGGGCTTGCGACTACAGCAACTGCGCTAAATGCTTGGCATAAATCACATCAGTTCTGTCCAAAATGTGGAAGTGAAACAAAGTCAACAAGTGCTGGCTGGTCAAGGACTTGCCTAAACGACAACAGTGAGCACTATCCAAGAACTGAACCAGCAATGATTGTTGCCGTTCACGATGAAAATGATCGAATTCTTTTGGGTCGTCGTAAAGAGTGGCCAGAAACTTGGTTCTCTACACTTGCTGGATTTGTCGAAGCTGGTGAATCAGCTGAAGCCTGTGTGCTTCGCGAAGTTTATGAAGAATCAGGAATTGACTTAGACCCGCAGTCACTTACCTATCTGGGCAGTCAGCCTTGGCCTTTTCCGGCATCGCTCATGCTGGGTTATCGTGCCAAAGCTTTAACCACGGGTTTGGTAAGCGATGAGGAAGAAATGGCAGAAGTTCGCTGGTTTAGTAAAGATGAATTTGCCACAGCATGCGAACTAAAAACTTTGCAATTGCCAAATAAAACAACAATCGCCTGGCATTTAATTGCAGATTGGTATGGCCAACCAATGCCAACTACTTGGTGCAGGTAGCCAATCCATTTTTGTGTTTGACACAATAGGGCGGTGTCTAAAATGTCAAAAATTCTGGCGGATTTAGATGAACAACAACGTGCTGCAGCGGAATGTGTAGTTGGTCCAGTTGTCATCTTTGCCGGTGCTGGCACGGGCAAAACCAGAACGATCACCCATCGAATTGCACACGCTGTAACTTCGGGCGTGCATGATGCGCAAAGCACGCTAGCGGTCACGTTTACTACCCGGGCTGCCGGGGAATTACGAAGCCGTCTTGGTCAACTAGGCGTAAGCGGAGTTCAAGTCCGCACTTTTCATAGCGCAGCTTTACGTCAACTTCGATTTTTCTATCCGCAAGTATTTAATAAGCAATTGCCAAACTTACTGCCCAGTAAGTCAAAGTTGATTGCGGCAGCAGCAGTCAAATGTCATGTGAATGCCAGCACCGAAACTGTGCGCGACCTAGCAAGTGAAGTTGAATGGGCCAAAGTCAATATTTATTCACCCGAGGTTTATCGAGTTAAAGCCAATGAACTAAGGCGAAGTGTTGGCTTGGGTGTGACTGCCGAGCAAACGGCAAAAGTTTATGAGGCCTATTTGGCCTTACTTGATGAACAAAATGCAATGGATTTCGAAGACGTTTTATTGTTAAACACAGCAATCTTAGAAAATTTTCCAGAAATTGCAGCCCAAGTTCGGTCCCAGTATCGAAACTTCACAGTCGATGAATTTCAAGACGTTAGCCCAGTTCAGTTTGAGCTACTTCGACTTTGGCTAGGTAACCGCGACGACGTGTGTGTGGTGGGGGATCCAGCCCAGACTATCTATTCATTTACTGGGGCAACTGCAGATTATTTAAAGGATTTCAAAAAGTACTTCCCGAGGACTCAGGAGTTTTCCCTTACGAATAACTATCGAAGCACCAAACCTATTGTGGATGTTGCTAATCAAGTTTTGGTAAAAGACAACATAAATTCTTTGCGCTTGCAGACCAAAATTTCGACTGGACCAAAAGTTATCCTCTCCGATTACTCAAGCGATGAAGAAGAGGCAAAATCAGTCGCCGAAAAAATACAAGCGTTAATAAAGTCTGGTTATGAGCCTCGAGATATTGCGATTCTATTTCGAATCAATAGTCAGTCAGAAGTATTCGAAGCCGCTTTAGCCCAGCGGCAAATTCCGGTAACTTTGCGCGGTACAGAGAGATTTTTCGAACGTCCAGAAGTAAAGAATGCACTGTTGAATTTACGTGCCGGCCTACACGTTAGTAGTGCCCACAATTTAACCCAGACTGTGAAAGATATTTTGGGTGGCTTGGGTTGGCGGGCAACTACTCCAGAAGGTGGCCCAGCCACAAGAGCGGCTTGGGAATCGTTAAACACTTTGGTCGAACTTGCCGTAGATGTCGAGGCAGAGAATGCGCTGGCTACATTGGCCGATTTTGTGACTCTTTTAGATCAGCGAAATGAAATGGAGTACGCCCCAAGTGCAAACGCAGTCACTTTGGCTTCGATTCATGCGGCTAAAGGACTTGAGTGGCGCGCAGTATTTCTTGTTGGATTGAGTGATGGATTATTACCAATTTCGCATGCAACTAAGGCAAGTGAGTTTGCCGAAGAGCGCAGACTTTTCTATGTTGCAATAACTCGTGCGAAAGAAAATTTAGTGATGTCTTGGTCGCATTCTCGCCATAAGGATGCCAAAGGGTACCGAGAACCGTCACCGTTACTACGCGATTTAGTTATCAGCTAGCTGCATTACTTTTTGCTAGCCAGGTGCAACCGCAATCAGCATGCGCTGGTACGTCAAAATTTGAAATCTCACCCGAATTTGTCAGATTCTGCCAATGATTATCTTGGGTTAATTCATTTTCTAACCATCTACTTATTTGCTCATACCCGTGTAATGCTGTGCGCAAAATTAAGCTTGTCGGGGTCTGATCTGGTACTTGTTTACCGATTAGTTGGGTTACTAATCTTGGCCAAGCATCATCACGATCTGATTGATGTAAGTGGTAACACCTTATGCATCCAGCACTACCTGGATTAATTACTGAAGTAATTAGTGCGCTCGCCGGACTAGTAGCCAAGGCGATAAACGGCGTATCAGATTCAACTGCTACATCCGCCAGTTTTGGATCAAGATATGGCAAGTCTGAAACAGGATCAGGAGCATATATGAATAAATCTGGCTTTCTTCTTGTTTCTTTAGTTCGCATAGTTTTAAGTTGGTCACGGTGAACACGCTCGAGCATAGTTTGAATCACAAAATCTCGCCGCAAGTTAACATCTAAACGACTAAATCCCCAAGGTGTTAAATCATTTAAAGTTACCTTAGTTGAATCTAAAACACGTAGATTAGAAAAACCAGAGTTTCCCAATAGCAGAGCCAAGGTACTTCCTAGTCGACCACCTCCGACAATTACTAATCTTATTTTTGAACGCTGGTTTACTAAGTGTGCAATTGAATTAACTGAACGACTTGCATCTAAGTGGTGACTTTGTTGATTACTAGTTAATTGCGTAGTTCCATGATTCACACAAATCAAAAGTTTTCGATTAACCAATAAGTTAAGTATTTGCAATATTGAATCTTGTTCAACATTGAAAAGGTCGATAAGTTTTGCTACTGA
>CAYVZD010000022.1:0-14753 GCA_964456135.1 uncultured Bifidobacterium sp. | reverse complement strand
TAATTAATAAATTAACTAGATTAAACTCAATTTATGTTTGATTTAGTATTGGCTGCTGCGCTTGCTGGACAAGTGTCAGAATGGCTAGACCGCTTCGGTCCAATACTTTTTTATTCAATAGTTTTCGGATTAGTTTTTGCTGGCACTGGTTTATTTATTGGTGCGTTTATCCCTTTTATCACTGGTGATTCACTTATTTTTGCCGCGGGGGTTCTTGCGGCTAGTTCAGATCGTATAGACATTCAAGTTTTGGTCATCGGTATAGGTATTGCTGCATTTATGGGTGATCAGGTTGGCTTTGTTTTAGGCAGACATTACGGCCGGCCTTACTTAGATAAGCGTGAAGGGCCAAAAATTAAACTTGCCATCGAAAAGTCAGAGCGGTTTTATGAAAAATTGGGCTGGTGGGCAGTTGTCGTTGCTCGATTTATCCCTTGGGCTCGCGTTTTAGTTCCAGCTATTGCGGGTATTGCGCGGATGAACTACTACAAGTTTTTAAGTGCAAATTTAGTCGGAACTTTAGTCTGGGGAGTCGCGCTACCACTTGCCGGTTATTACGCAGTAACTATCCCAGCTGTTCGCACTGTAACTTATGCAATTGCGACCTTCTTCATAGTTGGCTCAATAGTGGCCGGCATTCGTAGCTGGCGCGAAAACCGTACTAACTAGCCAGACCAGCTTTTCCCTCCCTTAAATCCACCCTCCAAACCCGATTTTGCGGTCCCAGATTTGACTTGACAGATAGTTGAATATTAAACTAAAATAATTGAAGTTTCAACTACAAATAAGGAGTCGCAATGACTGATCTTTCAGCCCTAAAGGGAACCTGGGTTTTTGACCCGTCACATAGCCGCCTGGGCTTCGAAGCCCGCCACGCGGTAGTCACCAAGGTGCGTGGCCATTTCGCAAATTTCGACGGCACTATCGTTGTTGGCGATGATTTAGCTGGATCATCAGTAAAGGTGAATGCAAAGCTAGATTCAATAGACACCAATTCTGCAGATCGTGATGCACACCTAAAGAGTGCTGATTTCTTCGACGTAGAAAACACAAATGATTTATCTTTCGTATCGACAGGTATCAAGGCTGATGGCGATGACTTAATCGTGACTGGAAACTTGACCATCAAAGGCGTAACCAAAGAGATCGAGTTAGAAGTTGAATCCACCGGTACCGCAACTGACCCATTTGGCAATGTCCGTGCAGGTTTTGAAGGTAAAGGCGAACTTAGCCGTAAAGATTTTGGTCTAACTTGGAATGTGGCCCTTGAAGCTGGCGGCGTACTTGTTAGCGACAAAATCAAACTTCAATTAGATATTTCAGCAATTAAGCAGTAATTCTTTTTAGTTCATTCCTCTCCGGATAAGGGCCACCTTCGGGTGGCCCTTTTTATTGAAAATCTAACTTTTGTCAATCACGATCTGAAAAACCTGTGCATAACTCAGATATTTAAATCAAATTTATTTACTTATCCACAAATAAAAAAAACCATTGCATCCGGGATTTTAAAGTGCCTAACTTTTAGGTACGGACTGTTCTTGGCCAGTCCTACTAGGGGAGTTAATGTCTGAAGTAATTGATGATCTTGTTGAGCAAGTTCGGCATCGAATTCGGTTGGGAAATCCGAATGTTTCAATAAAAGAAATAGAACTTAAGCACACACTCGAAGATGTCATTGCTGAATTTAAACCAAATTCTCAAGCTTCAGACTTAACTTCTCCTGCATTTGGGACTAAAGAAGAGGCAATCCGAGAGCTATCAGGAATGGGAAAACTTCAGCCATTACTAGACGACTCAACAATAGAAGAAATATGGATAAATGAGCCTGGTCGAGTTTTCGTTGCAAGAAATGGAAAAAGCGAACTAACAAATTTAATACTCACAGAGCAACAAGTTAGAACCCTGGTGGAGCGAATGCTGGCTTCCACCGGGAGACGAGTTGATTTGGCAAATCCTTTTGTAGATGCCACTTTGCCTGATGGATCTCGGTTGCACGTTGTAATTCCAGATATCACTAAAAATCATTGGTCAGTAAACATTCGTAAATTTGTAATGGGTTCAAAGTCAATAAATAACTTGGTTGATGTTGGTACATTGACGGTTAATGCGGCGAACTTTTTACAAGCCGCAGTTATTTCGGGATTAAACATAATTGTGGCTGGTGCCACTCAGGCTGGAAAAACAACACTCATGAATGCGCTTTTGAATAGTGCACGTTCCAGTGACCGCATCATTACCTGTGAAGAGGTTTTTGAATTGCAATTAACCAGTCCGGACTGGGTTGCCTTGCAAACTAGACAAGAAAGCCTCGAAGGAACTGGGGAAGTGACCTTAAGACGATTAATCAAAGAGTCGCTTAGGATGCGTCCGAGCAGGTTAGTGGTTGGCGAAGTAAGGCAAGAAGAATGTCTTGACCTTTTGGTTGCTATGAATTCTGGGATGCCAGCTATGTGTTCAATACATGCAAATAGTGCCAGGCAAGCCATAGCCAAATTATGTTTACTGCCGATGTTGGCTGGAAGTAATGTTTCGGCGGAATTTGTCGTGCCCACCGTAGCCTCAGTCGTAGATGTTGTTATACATACTGCATTAAATAAAAATGGCACTAGAAAAATTCAAGAAATTATTTCTGTGACTGGACGAATTGAATCCGGAAATATTGAAACAATTGAAATCTTTGCGTTCCTTGAAGGTGAATTAAAAGCAACTGGTTTGTACCCGGCAAAGTTAGAAAAATTTAATAGCGCCGGATTCAATCTTTCTCAATTACTTGGAAAAGTTGCATGAGCATTATTTTGGGATTTTGCTATGCAGTAGCCACCTTGTCCCTTTTTAGTTTTTTTAAGTTTCCTGAATCAGCAGTTAACGTAAAAAAGAGATTTAAGCCAACCCATTTGAAGAAAAAAATAAAAGTTCAAACCGAATTGTGGCCCGATGTAGTGGATGACCTTGCATCATCCATTCGAGCTGGTCTTTCACTTCCGCAAGCAATGATGAATTTAGCCCAATCTGGCCCTGAATTAATACGTCCAGAGTTATCCATGGCCATGGCTAGGTATCAGGTCACCGGAGACTTCATTGGAGCTTTAGAAATTTTGCAGAACTCTATGAAGGATCCCGTAGTGGATAAGTTTGCAAATGCCTTGCAGATTGCGTACGAAGTCGGCGGAACTGATTTAGGCCAACTACTCAGAAGTCTTAGCGAGGTAATTCGTGAAGATAATAAAATTCGAGGCGAAATAAATGCCAGACAAAGTTGGACCATAAATGGAGCAAGGCTTGCGATTGCTGCTCCTTGGTTTACCGTATTAATTTTGAGTACAAGAAAGTCTGCGGCATCTGTTTATTTGTCACTCTCCGGATTGCGATTGCTCTGTTTTTGCGCAGTCGTGTCCGTTCTTGCCTATTTTGCAATGGTTAAGTTAGGGCAATTACCAACTACGAAACGAATCAACGCATGAGTTTTATTACTCTGCTCATCGGTGGACTCAGCGCATCAGGTGTACTCCTAATTTTTCAAAGTATTAAAGTTCGAAAAATTTCAATGGCACAAGCTATTGCCCCTTATCTTGGCCTTCCTTCCGTGAGCCGAACTAGGAGCATTGCAATCCTTGAAAGACTCAGACAATTTCTGATCAAGGGAGAATCTGCACCCTGGGCTAGCGATGATCGAATTATCACCGAACTAAGAAGATGTTCTAGTTCACAGTCGCTAACGAGCTTGAGGTTCGAGCAGTTAATTTTTGCCTCAATTTCTACATTACTAATGGCTTCTTGGATATCGCTTCGACTCTTGGGTGGCCATGCAATGAATGCTGTTGTTGGATTTGGATTATTGATTTTGGCATTCCTAGCCGGCGGTTCATTTAGAAGTTGGTTGATTAAGGAAGCTGGTAGAAAACGAATAAAAGCAATAGAAGCGCAACTACCAGCTGTTCTTGATCTTTTGGCATTTTCAGTATCTGCTGGCGAACCAATTTTGTCTTCAATTCAGCGAGTAGCAAAAACAACATCAGGTGAACTAGCCACTGAAATACAAAAACTAACAACAAGTTTGTCACTCGGGGAAAATTTCTTACTGGGTCTTGAACGAATTCAAAAAGAGTTGGGCAGCCAATCCATTGCTCGAGCGTTTCGCGCACTAATTATGGCCATGGAACGCGGAACACCTATTGCGGATGTATTGCGGGCGCAAGCAATGGATGCACGGCATTCAGAAGCAAGAAAATTGATGATTTTGGCAGGTAAGAAAGAAACTTTGATGATGATTCCAGTGGTATTTCTAATTTTGCCGATGATCGTAATTGTTGCTTTATATCCAGGGTTAATGGCTCTACAAAATTTCTAAATAACGAGGAGGAAAAATGAAAAAGATAACAAATTGGGTAGCGAAATTCACCATCGAGAATGAAATTCGATTACTTAGTGCGTTCAGAAATGAAAGAGGCGATGTACCCGGTTGGGTGCTAGTGACGGTTATGACCGCGGGACTAGTCGTAGCGCTGTGGTCAATTGCAGATGGTCAGTTGCGTTCGGTTTTGCAAAATGCGATTCGTTCAGTATCTGCTCCGTGAAAAAGCTTCAAACACTATTAGCTTTGCACTTGTTGCCCCTATTTTGATTGGTTGCTTCTTAGCTGTGGCTCAGATTGCGAATCTGGCAAATGTTCAAGTGACTCTGGAATCGGCAGCAAAATCTGCGGCTCGAGAGGGTAGTAGGTATGACGGCACGCATAGAGATGCGCAAGTCCAAGCAAACAAAGTATTAGCAGGACAAGGATTGCAAGATGGCGCACTAGTCGAGGTAAGAAACGTGTTCTTTGGTGATGCCCGGTTAGTGGAAGTAACGATTACAAAAAAATATCGAATTTCATGGCTAGGTTATGACTTAATTTTGACCTCGGTTGGAAAGTCAGTAGATGAAAAAGTTCTTTAGAAAATTTCTAAGCGATAAGGGAAATGTAATTGTTGAGTTCACCTTGACTGCAGTTGCGTTGTTTGTTCCGATTGCTTACGTTTCAGCTGCAATAACACAGATTGCCGTAAATTACATTGCAGTTCAAGATGCTGCTCGAGCTGGAGCAAGATTATTCGCTACGAGTGAAATTGAATCTAGTGGTCGCATTGCAAGTCAAGCTTTAGTTAAATCACTATTGACTAACTCACCTAAAGTACAGACATCGATCATTTGTAGTAAAAATCCATGCCTAGTGCGTGATGGCATTATTACTTTTCAAGTTGATCAGGAAGTTACCTTGGCTCTGCCGCTAATGCCTTATCCAATTTCAATTAATTTGTCTGGAGCACAAGCTGAAGTTGTACAGGATTCAGAGTGAAATTAGAACAAAAAGATGCTGACCGAGGTTCAGTTTTGGTGTTTGGTGTGGGCCTGGCAATTGTGATTCTCTTGGTCCTTACAACTGCGATAAATATTGCTTCACTTTGGGTAACTAGAACTAAGTTAGACAGCGTGGCTGATGCCACAGCTTTAGCCACAAGTCGATCGATTGACGTTGAAAATTTGTATCGAGTTGGGATCTCGCAACCCATAAAACTCAGTGAATCCCTGGCCAGATCAAGAGCATCCTGGTACCTAGGGCAGTTGGCTGGGCAAACTCAATTAACTAACTTTCGCCTGGTAAGCCTGGCAATAGACAATAATTCTGTAGAAGTTGTTATCAGTGCAGATGCAGATTATCCGTTTGGATATTTGAGTTATGGGTTTGATTCAACGGTTTTTTCTAGAGCTAAAGTTTCGATAAAAACTAAGTGAATGTCTCTTTTTAAAACAAGGTAACCTTAAACCTTGTGAGAACTGGTGACTTTGCTGCAGACTTTGCCGCACTCAATTCCACATTTAAAAATATTGAAAAAGTTTTAAACCCTGAGGCCATGGCCATTGAGGTAGCCACGCTTGAAAAAGAAGCCTCAGCTCCTGATCTTTGGGATGACCAAGCCAAAGCGCAGCAGGTAACTAGCCGACTATCTGGTCTACAGGCCGATTTGGCAAGACTTCGAAATTTAAGAAGTCGACTTGATGATGTTCAAGTTTTACGTGAACTTGGCGAAACGGAAAACGATAAGTCAATCTTGACTGAAACTGAAAATGAGTTAACTGCAATTGAAAACTTGGTTAGCGAACTTGAGGTAAGAACACTTCTTTCGGGTGAATACGATTCACGTGAAGCTTTAGTCACAATTAGGTCTGGTGCTGGCGGTGTTGACGCAGCCGATTGGGCAGAGATGATGCTTCGCATGTATTTGCGATATTGCGAGCGACACAATTGGCCAACAGAAATTTACGACACTTCATATGCCGAAGAAGCTGGAATTAAATCAGCAACATTTGCCGTACATGCACCTTATGCCTACGGAACTTTGTCCGTTGAACAGGGCACACATCGTTTAGTCCGAATCTCACCTTTTGACAGCCAAAGCCGTCGCCATACTTCATTTGCCGAAGTTGAAGTTATTCCAGTTGTTGAACAAAGTGACTCTATTGACATTCCAGAGGATCAGCTACGCATCGATGTTTATCGATCATCTGGTCCTGGTGGCCAAGGAGTTAATACAACTGACTCGGCAGTTCGGATTACTCATATTCCAAGTGGAATTGTGGTGTCCTGCCAAAATGAACGTTCGCAATTACAAAATAAAGCCACTGCAATGGCGGTACTTCAAGCAAAATTACTTGCTAAAAAGCGCGAAGAAGAGCAAGCAAAGATAAACGCATTAAAAGGTGACAACTTAGGTTCATGGGGCAATCAAATGCGCTCTTATGTATTGCACCCGTATCAAATGGTTAAAGATTTAAGAACTGAGTACGAGACTGGAAATACATCTGCTGTCCTTGATGGTGAGATAGATCACTTAATCGAGGCTGGAATCCGCTGGCGTCGCGAGCAGATCGGCTAAATTCGGCTAATTGCAAGATTTTTACGGCGTGGCAAGGTTTTTTAATCGCATCAACAAATTAGTCTTAAAAGTGCACACATTTGTGTAAATATCCGTTTTAGGGGAGTGCCGTGATTCGCTTTGACCACGTTTCAAAGCAGTACCCAAATACAGCGCAACCTGCGCTGGCTGAAATTGATTTAAATATTGAAGACGGCGAATTTGTCTTTTTGGTGGGCTCGTCAGGATCTGGCAAATCTACTTTGATTCGCATGATGCTAAAAGAAGAAGAACCGACTGAGGGCAGCGTTGAAGTCGACGGTATTCAATTAAGCGAATTGCATACTCGTAAAGTTCCAGAGTTTCGTCGGATTATGGGAGTTGTCTTCCAGGATTTCCGCTTACTTCCAAGCCGCACCGTGACTGAAAACATTGCTTTTGCTCTCGAAGTAATTGGTGCAGATGAAGATGAAATCGAAAAACGAATTCCAGCTGTACTTGAACTTGTCGGGCTGGAAGATAAAGGAAATCGATTTCCAAATGAGCTATCAGGTGGCGAGCAACAACGTGTAGCGCTTGCTCGGGCTGTAGTAAATCGACCTAAGTTAATACTTTGCGATGAACCGACCGGAAACTTAGATCCGACAACAAGTCTAGAAATTATGCGCTTACTTGATCGAATTAATCGAACTGGCACAACAGTTGTGATGGCTACCCACGATCATGCAATGGTCGATGAGATGCGCAAACGCACCATTGAATTAGATAAGGGTCGAATCATTCGCGATGAATTAAGCGGAACTTACCGGACGTCAGGTATATAACATGCGATATGGATTTGTAACCCGCGAAGTTAAAGCAGGCCTAAAGCGTAATTTAACAATGACGCTTGCACTTTTTGTCTCTGTCGCAGTTTCACTGACACTATTTGGAACTGCCCTTTTATTAAGAGCCCAAGTCGATCGGATGAAGGGCTATTGGTACGACAAAATTGAAGTGTCAATTTTCTTATGCGGTAACACCTCAGTTGCGTTTACTTGCACTGGAACTGTAACCGAAGAGCAGCGCACAGCAATTCAAACAACTCTTGAAGGTTTAACGCCAACCGTTCAAGATGTATTTTATGAATCATCAGCAGATGCGTATGAAAGATTCAAAGAACAGTTTGAAGGCTCGTCAATTCTGGCCAACGTAAGTCCAGATGCATTACCCGAATCTTTTCGAGTAAAAATAGATAATCCGGATAACTTTGATGTAGTCGCAAATGCAGTTGGCCAGATGCAAGGTGTTGAATCCGTGCAAGATCAGCGCAAATTACTTGAGCGCTTCTTCCAAATTTTGACTGGTCTGCAAACATTTGCCCTTGCAATCGCATTAGCTATGTTGTTTGTGACGATTTTGTTAGTTATGAACACAATTCGAGTCGCCGCATTTGCCCGCAGACGTGAAACTGCCATTATGCGACTTGTAGGTGCGAGTAATTCAACAATTCGACTGCCGTTTATTTTGGAAGCTGTTGTAGCGGCGACCATCGGAGCAACAATTGCATCGATCGGAATGGTTTTAGCAAAAGCGCTCCTAATTGACATGAGATTGGCGCCGAATCTAACGTTCATCGCTTTTGTTACCTGGAAAGAAGTGCTGCTGATTTTGCCGGTGCTTTACCTTGTTGGGGTAGCCATAGCGTCGATCGCTTCAGCTGTTGCACTGCGCAGACACCTGCGGGTTTAGCTCGACTAAAACCTCAAAAAAGCCATCGTTTTAGGAAAAAATCCTCAACACACGGCCCTTTAACATCAGTAACTCCAGTAACTTCAGTTAATCTAAAAGGACTTCCCCATAGAACGGAGCCTGGCTCATGCGCGCACCTTCCTCGCGTGTTTTAAGTGCCTTAGTCTCCGTCGTTTTAGTTTTAACAGCTGTTTCTGGCCCGGCTCGTGCTGATGATTCCTTAGATCAAAAAGTAGCTGCCGCATTCGATGCACTCGCTAAAGCCTCTGCAGCAGCAGCACAAGCAGCTAAAGACTTACAAGCAGCTCAGTCAAAACTTCCGGCTGCGCGTAAAGCTTTAGAGGAAGCAAATGCGGCTGAAGCCAAAGCAAGAAGTGAGTACAAAACAGCACAAGCAAATGCAGATATTGCAAAAGCTGCCTATACGGCTGCGCTTGCTCGCCTCGCAAGTAAACAGGCAGAAATAGGTATCTTGCAAAAGAAAGTTGATCAGTTTGCCAGAACTATTTATCAACAAGGACAGACCACTCAACTTGGCATAATTTTAAATTCAACTTCACCAACTGACTTGACCTTACGTCTGGAAGCGATCCGAGCAATTTCACAGGCGAATGCGCAAGATTTAGCTGAACTTGAAGAGGCAAAAATTCAACTTGCAATCGAAGCTGATGATGCAGAACAAAAACGTATTGAAGCAGATCGTTTAGAAGCCCTTGCTGCGGATGCGTTAGCAGTAGCAGATGCGGCTGCAGATAAAGCAGCAAAAGCAAAAGCTGAAGTTGATGAGTTAATTAGGCAAGAAGCTGCAGCCCTGGCCGCTGCTGAGGCTGATCGTCAGCGTGTGAAACGTCAGTACGACGAATTACGTGCTGAGCAGTTGCGAGTTTCCGGAGTATCGAAAAAAGTTTCTAAAGGTAGTGGAGATCCACAAGCAACTGGACCACTTTCTTGGCCGTTGCCAGGAAGATCTGCTGGTGGCGGAGTCGGACCACGTATTCACCCGGTTTACAAGTACCAAAGTTGTCATACTGGCGTTGACGTAAGTGCGCCGTCAGGAACTCCAATTCAAGCACCGGGTTCTGGCGTTGTGATTACCGCACGTTGGAGTAATGCTTACGGAAATATGTTGATGATCGATCACGGCGGCGGTTTAGTAACCATGTACGCTCACTTATCATCGTTTGCAGTGGGCAATGGAGCAGGCGTTGGCAATGGTCAAGTAATTGGCTATGTTGGTTCGACCGGATGGTCTACCGGACCTCATTTACACTTTGAGGTGCACGTAAATGGTGTGCCGCACAACCCAATGGGTTGGTTTGGCGCAAGCCGCACACCTGTTTCTTGTTGGAGATAGTGGTTTAAATGGCAAAAGAGCGAGGTAAAAAGCTCATTGCTCAAAATCGCAAAGCCAGACACGATTACGCAATTGAAGACACATTTGAAGCAGGAATAGTTCTAGTCGGGACTGAAGTTAAATCCCTTCGAGCTGGTCGGGCCAGTTTGGTTGATGGATACGCATTGGTTGAAGATGGCGAAATTTGGCTGCGGGGAGTAAACATTCCTATGTATGACGAAGGTTCATGGACCAACCATGTTCCGACCCGGGCAAGAAAACTACTCTTAAATCGAAATGAAATAAACAAAATTTCAAACAAGATGAAGGAAAGCGGATTAACAATTGTTCCGCTAAGCCTGTATTTTTCAGATGGCAAAGCCAAAGTTGAAATCGGCATCGCTAAAGGTCGAAAAAACTATGACAAACGACAGGCTATTGCAGCTAAAGATGCCAAGCGTGAGGCTGCAATTGCAACTGGTCGACGCAACAAAGGTATGGAAGATTAGCCTTCATTAAGATTGGTTTGCACCAACAAACTGGAAGAGACGACATTGACAAAAAATATTTGGCGTGGTTTTGCCAGTGACAACTATGCCGGTGTGCATCCCGAAGTTTTAGAAAAATTAGCAGAAGTAAATGCCGGTCACCAGATTGCATATGGCGATGACGAAGTAACTGCAGAGTTATCTGAGGTTATGAAAAAACACTTTGGTAAGACGGCTCAAGTTTTTCCAGTTTTCAATGGAACAGGTGCCAACGTAGTTTCGTTGCAAGCAATGTGTCGCCCGTGGGAAGCAGTTGTTTGCGCAGCAGGAGCTCACATAAATGTTGATGAAGGTGGTGCGCCAGAAAAAGTTGCTGGCTTAAAGTTACATACCATTCCAACAGGTGATGGAAAATTAACTCCAGATTTAATTGAAACCCAGGCCTGGGGCTTTGGAAATGAACATAGAGCGCAACCAAAAGTAGTTTCTATTACCCAATCAACAGAACTTGGCACAATTTATACACCAGAAGAAATCCGAGCCATTGCTGATCAAGCACATAAAAAAGGAATGTTGCTTCATTTAGATGGTGCACGAATTTCAAATGCAGCAGCGGCACTTGGTGTACCGATGCGAGCATTTACCGCAGATGTTGGAGTAGACATTGTTTCGCTAGGCGGAACAAAAAATGGAGTGATGGCTGCAGAAGCCGTGCTTGTCCTAAACCCAGAATTTTCTGACGTAATTAAATATGTAAGAAAATCTGCGATGCAATTGGGTAGCAAAATGCGTTTTATCTCAGCACAGTTACTAGCGCTTTACGAAAATGATCTTTGGCTCAGAAGCGCCACCCACGCTAACTCAATGGCTACAAAACTATACGAAGGCGTCAAGGACCTGGTTCGAGTAGAAAAGCCTCAGGCGAATGCACTTTTCCCATATCTTGATCCAAAAGTTACCGAGGATCTGCAAAAAGAATTCAAATTCTATGTTTGGGATCACTTGACTGGTCAAGTTCGCTGGATGTGTTCTTGGGATACAACTGAACAAGATGTTGACGCTTTCGTGGCACTAGTTAGAGCAAAAGTTAGTTAATTCCAGGTCAGGTGCCCACTTGTGTCGCAGTGGGTATTAAATATGCATATGAATTCACTTGGATTTGCAGTTATTACCGGAGCAAGTAGCGGCATTGGCGCAGCCAGTGCCCGAGCATTAGCAAAAGAGGGCTATCAAGTAATTGCTGCTGCTCGACGAGTCGACATGTTGAGCGAGTTAGCTAAAGAAGACTCTCGAATTGAACCATTTGAACTCGATACAACGGATCAAGCAAGTATTGATCGTCTAGTTTCTCACCTGTCTGGAAAAGATGTAACGGTCTTATTTGTAAATGCCGGTGGTGCATTTGATGGAACCAGTGTGGAAACCGCTGACATTGAATCTTGGATAAAAACTTATGACGTTAACGTCATCGGAGCAGTAAGAGCCATCAAAGCATTAATTCCAGCACTGAGAAAATCTGGTCGAGGGACAATCGTCATCACTGGATCAACAGCTGGACGAATTGTTTATGAAAATGGTGGAAGCTATACCGCAGCTAAACATGGAGTTGCTGCCCTTGCTGAAACTTTGCGATTGGAATTATGCGGTGATCCTATTCGCGTTATTGAATTAGCCCCTGGCATGGTCAAGACAGATGAATTTGCAGTGAAGCGTTTTGGTGGAGATACGGCAAAAGCAGCAAAAGTATATGAAGGTGTTGCTAAGCCGTTGACTGCTGATGATGTTGCAGAAGCAGTTCGCTGGTGTGTCACATTGCCTGATCACTTCAATGTTGACTTGATGGTAATTCGGCCTTTAGCGCAAGCAGCACAGCATAAAGTTCATCGAGTCTTAGACAAATAGCCGAAAAGCCTTAATTCACAAGTCAGCGAAATCGCTCAGTTATACTTACTGAGGAAGAGGTGAGTCGACTGAGCTCAATGCCGACGTTGCAAGATCGTAAATTTGGCCAACAAATGTCGATTGCCTTATTTTTCGTAGGCATTCTTGGTCTTTGGCGCGACTGGAATTCAACTATCACGACAACATTGTTTGTGATTGCCGCATTGCACCTGATTTTGGCCTACGTAGCGCCAATCGCGCTTTCCCCAATAAATAAGTTTTGGAAGGGCATCGGAATTGTTGTTGGCAAAATATTTCAGCCAATCGAAGTCACATTAATTTTTGGAATTATTTTCGTGCCAGTAGCATTGGCTATGCGTTTATTTGGTAGAGATGCCCTCTACCTTAGGAACCGCAAAGGTGACTCATTCTGGATCCCTCGGAAAGTCCAAGAAATTTCAGTCGATTCGTTTAGAAATCAGTTTTAGGAAGAAGGGTCTGACAAATGGGTTTTTTGAAAGAGTTAGTTAAGTTCCTAAGGTCGCGCAACAAGATGTGGATGCTTCCGATCATCATTGTGATGCTCCTTCTTGCGTTACTGCTCCTAGCCGCTCAGACCAGCGTATTTGCGCCGTTTATCTACACGCTTTTCTAAACCATGCACATATTAGGTATTTCGGCTTTTTATCACGATTCAGCAGCTTGCTTACTTTCGGACGGAAAGATTGTTGCTGCTGCACAAGAAGAGCGATTTACCCGCGTAAAACATGACTCTGGTTTTCCGACGAATGCCATTAAGTACTGTTTGGCTGAAGCGGGTATTTCACCTGGCCAAGTAGATCAAGTTGTTTTTTACGAAAAACCACTGCCAAAGTTTGAACGCCTAATCGAAACTTATTTAGCCTTTGCCCCTAAAGGTTTTAAATCATTCAGAGTTTCAATGCCAGTCTGGCTCACTGACAAAATTTTTCAGAAGCGAAATTTAATTAAGCAATTAAAGTCTGATTTAGCTCAAGATGTCGACTGGGAAAGCAAGCTACTTTTTAGCGAACACCACTTATCGCATGCAGCCAGCGCGTTTTATCCATCTCCATTTGAATCTGCCGCGGTATTAACAATGGATGGAGTAGGCGAGTGGCCAACTACTTCTCTTGCTTTAGGATC
Source organism: uncultured Bifidobacterium sp. (assembly GCA_964456135.1). Taxonomy (GTDB): domain Bacteria; phylum Actinomycetota; class Actinomycetes; order S36-B12; family UBA5976; genus UBA5976. Next base: position 1,263 of record CAYVZD010000022.1, on the reverse strand, counting down.
TGGAAATAAATTAGACGTAATTAAAGAAATTCATTTCCCGCATTCTCTTGGCCTCCTTTATTCCGCTTTTACTTATTTCACTGGATTCAAGGTAAATTCTGGTGAATACAAAGTTATGGGTCTAGCCCCTTACGGAGAACCAAAGTATTCAAAAATTATTTTGGATAATCTAATCGACCTTAAAGACGATGGCTCATTCCGCCTAAATATGCAGTATTTCAATTACGCCACGGGCTTGACCATGACAAACGATAAATTTGCCCAATTATTTGGTGGACCAGCAAGAGAGTCTGAGTCTGATTTAACTCAACGTGAAATGGATTTAGCCGCATCAATTCAAGATGTCACAGAAGAGGTTGTGCTTCGGTTAGGCCGCTCGATTGCAACCGAGACTGGTCAGCGCAATTTATGTCTCGCTGGTGGTGTGGCACTTAACTGCGTGGCTAACGGCAAACTTTTACGTGACGGATCTTTTGAAAATATTTGGATTCAACCAGCAGCTGGTGACGCAGGTGGTGCATTAGGTGCCGCGCTTGCCGTCCATTACATGATGAATGGAAATAATAGAGTCGTTCCTTCATCAGGCGATGGAATGAGCGGATCTTACTTAGGTAGTCATTACAGTCAGCCAGAAATTGAAAAGCGGCTAAGTGCAATGGGTGCAGTCTTTGAAACAGTCTCAGACGAGCAAGTTATTGAGCAAACTGCAAAAGCATTAGCTGACGGTTTAGCCGTGGGTTGGCATCAAGGACGAATGGAATTTGGACCGCGCGCATTAGGTGGCCGCTCAATTTTGGCCGATCCACGTTCACCTGAAGTGCAGAAGACTTTGAATTTGAAAGTTAAATTCCGTGAGTCTTTCCGGCCTTTCGCGCCAAGTGTGCTGCGTGAGGATGTTTCCGAATGGTTCGACTTGAATACTGATTCTCCATACATGCTTTTGGTGGCAGATGTCGCTAAGGACAAGCAGTTCGCAATGACCGAGGAGCAAAAGCAATTATTCGGTATCGACAAATTAAATGTGCCACGATCACAAATTCCGGCTGTAACCCACGTTGATTATTCCGCTCGTGTTCAAACGGTGCATCAAGAAACAAATCCTCGCTATTACGCACTTATTAAGAGATTCAAAGAATTAACTGGTTGTCCAGTTATCGTTAATACTTCTTTCAATGTTCGTGGTGAACCAATCGTCGAGTCTCCGGAAGATGCATTTAGATGCTTAATGGGAACCGATCTAGATTTCTTAGCTGTGGGAAATGC
>CAYVZD010000021.1:12683-14978 GCA_964456135.1 uncultured Bifidobacterium sp. | reverse complement strand
CAAAAACGGCAGAAACTTCTGGCTTAATTGGGCAGCAGGCACTTGCAAAAGTAAAGCCAACTGTTCACATTATTAATGCCGCCCGCGGAGGAGTACTTGATGAGTCTGCTCTATATCAGGCAATTATTGATGGTCGGGTTGCCGGAGCTGGATTAGACGTTTTTGCTACTGAGCCATGTACAGACTCACCTTTATTTCAACTCGATCAAGTTGTTGCCACTCCACATTTAGGCGCCTCTACTGAAGAAGCGCAAGAAAAAGCTGGGGTAGCAGTTGCCGAATCAGTAGTTGCATTCTTCAACGGTCAAGAAGTTCCAGGGGCTTTTAATTTAGCTCAATTGGAAAATAATTAATTAAATGATTAATTGGCCGCAGACTTATCCAGTACTTAAATCTGAGCGATTAACGTTACGTGGATGGCAACAGTCTGACTTAGAGTTTGTTTACACCTCGTGCCAAGATCCCAAAATTATTGAATTCACCACAATTCCAGTTCCATACTCGCGACAAGAAGCACAAAATTTTATTGAGACAAAAAATGCAGAATTTAATGCAAAACAGTCGCTATCTTTTGTTGGACTTGTAAACGAAAAGCCAGCACTATCTGTATCACTCCATCACATCAATGATTTTGATCACGAATGCCAAATTGGTTATTGGGTAAATGCTGACTTCAGGGGACAAGGTTTAATGAAAGAGGCGATAAATTTGCTAACCGATTTCGGATTTTCAATTGGCTTTCGCAGAATTGAGGCTTACGTGCTACCAGAAAATTTAAGTTCACAGAATGCCTTAAAAATCGCTGGCTATTCTTTCGAAGCCTCGCTAGCCAATCGATTAACGAGACGTGATGGTAGCCAAGGAGCTGGGTTGCTCTTCGCTAAGTTACCGCTTAATTAAAACGGTTAACTCAGGGCAGCTTTAAATCTTCGAGCCATTTCAAAAAGTTCATCTTCGCTTGTGGTCAATGCAGGTGATACCTGAAGGGCGTTGCCCACGATTGGCCTGGTTACTATGCCATGTTCTCTTAATTTCCACATCATCGGGAAGTTAGCTCCAGGTTCAACTAGTTCGATGCCTGCTAGAAAACCGATCCCAGTCCTTACTGTGGCCACACTTGGAAGTTCCGCAAGCGGCCGAAACGCTTCGGCAAAAACATTTTCTAATTTACGAACGCGACCTGGAAGATTCTCATCTTTCATAATTTTTAAGTTTGCGATTGCAGCTGCAGCAGAGGTGGCATGGCCGCTATAGGTGTAGCCATGTCGCCAGATTCCGGCTTGTTCGCTCGCAAAAACATTCCAAACTTTAGGCGCGGCGATAACCGCACCCATAGGTGCATAACCAGAAGTTAAGCCCTTGGCCGTGAGCATTATGTCGGGTTGCAGATCAAAACGATTTGAAGCAAACCAATCACCAACGCGACCAAAACCAGTAATAACCTCATCAGCTACAAAAAGAATGTCTCGTTCAATACAGGCTTTGCGAACCGTATCGAGATACATATCTGGTGCAATTAACATTCCACCAGCGCCCATTATTGGTTCACAATAAAGAGCTGCAATTTTGTCTTCGCCAACTTCATCGAGAATTTTGATGAGCGCGTCATGATCATCCCAAGGAACTTTCACAACATCTTCATCAAGAGCACCGTAGCCAGCGCGGTTATCTGGAATTCCAGCAAGTGAAGTTCCACCGTTGTGCATTCCGTGATATCCGCGATCTCTGACGATGATTGTGTGCTTTGCAGGTTTACCAAGGATTTGCCAGTAACGCCGAGCCATTTTCATTGCGGTGTCAACACTGTCACTTCCACCCGAAGTGAAAAAAACTTTTGAATCTGGAACTGGTGCCAGTTGTGCAACTATCTCGGCTAATTCGATAGTTACTGGAATAGCAACGTCACTGAAATTTGTAAACGAAGCAATTTGCGAAGCCTGTTTAGCCATCGCTTTGGCAATTGATTTACGTCCATGTCCGACGTTCACGTACCAAAGTGCTGCGCCTGCATCAAGGTACTTATTTCCTTTGTCATCCCAGACCCAGGATCCCTTACCTTTAACAATCTTGAATTCACCCGTCTGATCAACGGTGCGCATGTCTGAGAACGGATGCCAAAACGTAGTCATTACAAATACTCCAACAGTTTCTTGCAATTACCTTACTGCTGGAGCGGAATTTATTGGACTACCTTTCGGCAGTATTTATGGGAAGAGTTGTCCTATTGGACAACTCTTCCGTAACTCTTATGCACCATCATCCAACTACTATCCAAATCATCAATTCGCACCTGAT
>CAYVZD010000021.1:0-12583 GCA_964456135.1 uncultured Bifidobacterium sp. | reverse complement strand
TAACTCTTATGCACCATCATCCAACTACTATCCAAATCATCAATTCGCACCTGATTTGCCCGAGAAGCCGTTGGGTAAGTTGCGTGAATCACTTTGCCATCGCCGATATAAAGCGCCACATGTTGAATTCCAGCATTTGCTCGACCAGAGAAAATCAGATCACCCGGTAAAAGTTCTTCACGCGAAATTGGTTTAACCACTTTGATTTGGTTGTTTGAACCATGTGGAAGTGAGACTCCTGCTTGAGCGTAAGCCCATAGAACTAATCCGGAACAATCAAATGAATTCGGACCTTTTCCACCCGCTCGATAGGCAGCATCTTCTTTTGTCAGCGCAGCAGCAATGGCAGTATTTATTGCCTCGCCAGATACAGGCTGGGCATTTGGATTTAGCTGGATCCGCGACGCCTTGGCAGATTTAACTGGTTTAGTGACTTGGTTTATTTTTGGTCGGATCTGCGCATCTTTAGCCTGAGCTGTATTTTGACCAGAAATAGCACCCACCGAAAAAGTAAGGGTGGTGCAAATTAGGAATAGTAAAGCTTTTACTTTTCGATTTCGCATATTCTTTTAAACCTTTTGCTCTCGACAAGTTCTTGCTATGGACTTTTTCTTTTTTGACCATACGTTGGCGAGTAAAGATGACCCAAACTACGAAACGCCGAAAACCCCATTGGTTTAGCGAATGTGATTTATCCCACGTTTCTGAAAACGCAAAAGATTGAGCGTATTAAAGAAGTTTTCAGACTGCAGTTAATCGCGAAGCGCGCGGTTAACTGCGGAAACAACAGCTTTGAGTGAAGAGGTAACGATTGAAGAATCAATACCAACACCCCAAAGCATGCGACCATCAACTGCGCATTCTAAGTAAGCGGCTGCTTGAGCGTCTCCACCACTACTCATCGCGTGTTCGTGATAATCCAAAACTCGAACGTCCACACCAACCTTCGATAACGCGTTGGCAAACGCCGCAATTGGACCATTTCCAATACCTTCAAGTTCAACCTCATTTGTTGCACTCGAAGTATCAGTCATAACCACTCGAACTTTCGTGTCACCTTCGACATCGCTGTCTACGGCAACATTCTTTAATTTGAAGCGACCCCAAGGTTTATCGGGATTTGGTAAATATTCGTCTTTGAAAATTTCCCACATTTGTGCCGGAGTAACTTCGCCACCTTCAGAGTCTGTGTGATGTTGAATTACTTGACTAAATTCGATTTGGAGCCGACGAGGTAATTCGAGTTTGTTTTCGGTGCGCATTATGTATGCAACGCCACCTTTACCTGATTGCGAATTAACCCGAATAACTGCCTCATAGCTTCGGCCAATATCTTTTGGATCAATCGGTAAATAGGGAACAGCCCACTTGAAATCATCAACTGGGACACCGGCAGCATCAGCATCACGTTTCATCGCGGCCAAGCCTTTATTAATTGCATCTTGATGTGAACCAGAAAATGCAGTGAAGACAAGGTCACCACCATACGGATGACGCTCTGGAACCGAAAGCTGATTGCAATACTCAACAGTGCGACGAATTTCATCGATGTTACTGAAATCGATTTCGGGATCTATTCCTTGGCTAAATAAATTCATGCCAAGAGTTACTAAACACACGTTTCCAGTGCGTTCGCCATTTCCAAATAAGCAGCCTTCAATACGATCAGCACCTGCTAGATAACCAAGTTCAGCCGCTGCTACGCCAGTGCCACGATCATTGTGTGGATGAAGCGAAAGCACAATAGATTCACGGTTAGCCAATTTACGATTCATGTATTCAATGCTGTCGGCATAAATATTTGGAGTTGCCATTTCTACAGTTGCCGGCAAATTAATAATTACTTTTCGATCTGGTGTTGGTTTCCAAACATCATTAACCGCATTTATGACTTCAATTGCGTAATCAAGTTCGGTGCCTGTGAAAGATTCAGGGGAGTATTCAAAATAAACGTCAGTTTTATCTTGAATTTGCTCGGCATACTTCAAACAAAGTTCTGCACCACGAACTGCAATTTCTTTGATTCCATCTTTGTCTAAATCAAATACAACCCGACGCTGCAAGGTTGACGTTGAGTTATAAAGATGAACGATCGCTTGGGGAGCACCTTCAATTGCTTCAAAAGTGCGTTCAATTAGATGTTCACGGGCTTGCGTAAGAACCTGGATTACCACATCGTCCGGAACAAGATTTTCTTCGATCAACATTCGGACAAAATCAAAGTCAGTTTGGCTAGCAGATGGAAAGCCAACTTCAATTTCTTTGTAACCCATCTTGACCAGTAATTCGAACATCCGGCGCTTGCGATCTGGCGTCATTGGATCAATTAGTGCTTGATTGCCATCGCGTAAATCCACGGCACACCACCTTGGTGCCTTGGTGATTACTTTGTTTGGCCAGGTGCGATCAGCTAGATCAATTGGCTTGAATGGTTCATAGCGATTTACCGGCATGCCAGAAGGTTTTTGCCGATTGCGGTCTTCATATTTATTCATTTGAAAGTCTCCAGAAGTTATGTACGAATTTTTAAGGGTTTTAAACTTTGGCTATCCAGCAAGCACAAACACCGCAACGAGAAGGCCGGATTATTAGGCCTCGTTGCGGCTGCGAAGTAGCAGGCTCACGTACATTGGTTCAAGCCTACCTTCAATAATTACTGTTTGTTAAATCGAGTTTTGCCAACAACTTTGACTGATTGGCGAAACTTAATTTTTTTAATTCAGCCTTACCCCGATACCCTTTATCCATGGCAAAAGACTTTAAATTAGCGGTTATCGCTGGCGATGGCATCGGCACAGAAGTAGTTGCTGAGGGGCTAAAAGTTTTATCTGCCGTTGCTCCGACTGCTGGTTTTAAATTTTCTACTTCTGAATATGACCTTGGTGCTCGTCGATACAACGCAACTGGCGAAACATTGCCTGATTCAGTGGTGGCAGAGTTAAAGCAACACGACGCAATTTTGCTTGGTGCAATTGGCGATCCATCTGTGGCCCCAGGAATTTTAGAGCGTGGTGTCTTATTGCCACTTCGATTTTTACTAGATCACCACGTAAATCTTCGTCCAGTAAAACTTTTCCCAGGAGTAACTTCACCGATTGCCGGCAAAGGCCCTAAAGAAATTGATTTTGTAGTCTGCCGAGAAGGTACTGAAGGACCTTATGTCGGTGCAGGTGGATTTTTACGCAAAAATACCGCTCACGAAGTAGCCACTGAAGTCAGTATTAATACTCGTTTTGGTGCAGAACGAATCATTCGTGATGCATTCAATCGCGCGACAAAACGACGCAACAAAGTCACCTTGGTGCACAAAACAAATGTGTTGGTTTATGCCGGTGATGTTTGGGCTCGAACTTTTGCTGAAGTTGCCAAAGAATTTCCTCAAGTTGAAACTGATTATTGTCATGTTGACGCTGCCAGCATGTTTTTCTTAACTAACCCAGAACGTTTCGACGTCGTTGTTACTGACAATTTATTTGGTGACATTCTTACCGATATTGGTGCGGCGATTGCTGGTGGAATCGGGCTTGCTGCAAGTGGCAACATTGACCCAAGTAGAACTAATCCAAGTATGTTTGAGCCGGTTCATGGCAGCGCACCTGATATTGCAGGGCAAGGCAAAGCAGATCCGACAGCAACTATTTTGAGCATTGTGATGCTACTTGATCATTTAGGCATTAATGATGCTGCAAATAAAGTTGAGGCTGCAGTTGCTGCTGACCTTGCAAGCCGGACTGGAACGAGATCAACAAGCCAAATCGGCGATGCGATTGCATCTGCGGTTGCTAACTAATAAGAAGGGCGAAGTAGCATGACTGATTTAATCAGTGAAAACTTAGACGTTTCTGCTGCTCAAGTTGTTGCATCAGGTGCAAAACTTTATCCCGCCAAAACTCGAATTAGTAGCGCTGACAAAATAATTCGAAACCCAACTAAGAATCCAGCTACTAAAGAAGCGCGAGACGCTATTTTGGCAGCGCCCGGTTTTGGTAAATATTTTTCGGACAACATTGTTCGCGCTACTTGGCTAAAAGGTAAAGGTTGGCAACAAGCTGAACTAATCGGCCAAGATGCAAGTGCAGGTGGTTTAGCAATAAATGCACTGCATTACGGACAATCAATTTTTGAAGGCTTGAAGGCCTATCGTCATCCAAATGGTGGAATTTACACTTTCCGTCCAGAAGCAAACGCTCTTCGTTTCCAACGCTCTGCTTATCGCTTAGCTCTTCCACCAGTTCCGACTGATTTATTTATTGGTTCAATCGAAGCGCTTGTTCAGCAGGATCAGGAATGGGTTTCACAAGATCCAGAAAAGTCGTTTTACTTGCGACCACTTGAATTCGGTAGCGAACCAGCACTTGGGGTTAAACCTTCAGATGAAGTTACTTATGTATTGATGGGTTCTCCGGTAGGAGCATATTTCCCCAATGGCGTGAAGCCAGTAAAAGTTTGGATTTCAGATGACTTTGTTCGGGCCGCACCCGGTGGCACTGGCGAAGCAAAGTGTGCTGGTAACTATGCAGCAAGTTTGTTAGCGCAGTCAGAAGCTGCAGCACAAGGTTGTGACCAAGTGGTTTGGATTGACGCTAACGAGCGTAAATACATTGAAGAAATGGGCGGCATGAATTTATTCTTTGTCTACGGCAAAGGTAAAGATGCCAAGGTAGTGACGCCAAAATTAACTGGAACACTTCTTCCTGGAGTTACTCGCGATTCACTTTTAACGCTTGCTGCTGAACTTGGCTATGACGTTGCCGAGGTAAAAATCACTGTAGATGAATGGCGCGAAGGATGTGCCAGTGGTGCAATCACTGAATCTTTTGCATGCGGAACTGCGGCTGTGATCACACCAGTTGGTGCAGTTGATAGTAAAAACAGTGGCTCTTGGAACATTGGTGATGGTCAGCCTGGTGAAATAACGATGAAGCTACGCGAATCATTGGTAAACATTCAAACTGGTCGAGCCGAAGACAACCACAACTGGATGCACAGGCTGGTCTAAGTAAAAAATGTTAAGCGATAATTTTCATGTTTATGACACCACGTTGCGCGATGGTGCCCAGCGCGAAGGTATTTCGTATTCGGTAGAAGACAAGTTAACAGTTGCGAAGTTACTTGATGAATATGGTGTCGGTTTTATCGAAGGTGGCTGGCCAGGAGCTCTGCCAAAAGATACTGAATTTTTTGCCCGCATGGCTGCTGGGGAAGTAAAACTTAAGAATGCAAAACTTGTTGCTTTTGGTTCCACTCGTAAAGCCGGAGTTTTGGCAAGTGAAGATCCACAAGTTAAAGCTCTTGTAGATTCACAAGCTCCGGTTATTACTTTGGTTGCCAAAAGCGATGTCTTGCATGTAGAAAAAGCGCTGCGCACAACTCCTGAAGAAAATTTAGCGATGATTTCCGATACGGTTTCATATCTAGTTGGACTTGGTCGCCGGGTATTTGTTGATTTCGAACATTTCTTTGATGGTTACAAACATGATGCAAACTATGGCGTCGAAGCAATTAAAGCTGCCATGTCCGCAGGCGCAGATGTTGCAGTGCTTTGTGACACTAACGGTGGCATGTTGCCATCTGGAATTAGCAAAATAGTTTCAGATGTAAAAGAGCGCACCGGTGCTCGTCTTGGTATTCATTGCCAAGATGACACAGGTTGTGCGATAGCTAACTCAATAGCAGCTATTGAAGCTGGTGCAACGCATGTTCAGTGCACAGCTAACGGTTATGGTGAACGAACTGGCAATGCTGACTTATTTGTAGTGGTACCAAATATTGAACTAAAACTTGGTCAAAAAGTTTTGCCAGATGGTGCGCTGCAAGAAACTCTTCGAATTGCTCATGCAATTGCTGAAATCGCTAACTTGCCACCAAATACGCATCAACCATATGCCGGAATTTCTTCATTCGCTCACAAAGCCGGACTTCACGCTAGTGCGTTGAAAGTTAACTATGACTTGTACAACCACATCGACGCGGCTCTTGTTGGTAACGATATGCGCGTGCTTGTTACAGAAATGGCTGGCCGCGCCTCAGTTGAATTAAAGGGTAAAGAACTTGGCTACGACCTCAGTAGTAACCCTGATGCAATAAATGAAGTTGTAGATACAGTTAAAAGTCTTGAAGCTCGTGGCTGGTCATTTGAGGCAGCAGATGCTTCATTTGAGCTATTGCTACAAAATGCTCTAAATGGTGATGGCTATAAAAAATTCACCGTTGAGTCTTGGAAGACCACAACTGAACAACGTGAAAACGGACAAGTGGTTAGTGAAGCAACGGTTAAGTTGCAAGTAAATGGCGAGCGCATTATTTCTACGGGCGAAGGAAACGGTCCAGTTAACGCTCTTGATAATGCCTTCCGAACTGCATTAGTCCAGCGCTTCCCAGAGCTTGAAGCTTTAGATCTTGTCGATTACAAGGTACGTATTTTGGATGGTGGCGCTGGCACCGGAGCAGTCACTCGCGTACTTATTGAAACTGCTGATGGGAAAAAGCGTTGGACCACAGTTGGCGTACACGAAAACGTGATTGCAGCATCTTGGCTAGCACTTGAAGATGCAATTAACTACGGTCTACTAAGCAATTAGTCCACAAATAATTTCGGTTGGTATTCTTTACAAATGCGCATTGCCCGAGTTTCTGTACCTGACATTGCTGGACCAGTTTTCGGGTTAGTTAACGGCACAAAAATTGAATTAATTAAAGGGCATCCATTCGCCGAACTTGAAAAAACTGGCGTTGAATTCGATTTAGATCAGGTAAAAATACTTTCTCCGGTATTACCGAGCAAAGTTGTTTGTGTTGGAAAAAATTATGCTGACCATGCCAAAGAACTTGGCGGCGAGGTTCCGGCCGAACCGGTAATTTTCTTGAAGCCGTCTACAACTGTGATAGGCGAGGGCGATCCGATTTTGTTACCTAGCCAGTCAAAGAATGTTCACCACGAAGCCGAATTGGCAGTAGTTATTAGTCACTTATGTAAAAACGTTGATGTCAATCGGGCCGCTGAAGTTATTTTGGGTTACACCGTGGCCAACGATGTCACTGCTCGTGACTTACAAGAAAGCGACGGTCAATGGACAAGAGCAAAAAGTTTCGACACTTTTTGTCCACTAGGGCCCTGGATTGAAACAGAACTTGACCCCACTAACTTGGCAATTTCTTGCGAAGTAAATGGCGAAGTTAAGCAGTCTGGAAATACCAGTGACATGGTGCGCAGCGCACATGAGATGGTGGCTTGGATTTCCAAAGTGATGACCTTATTGCCTGGAGATGTAATTTTGACTGGTACGCCAGCAGGTGTGGGACCAATAAAAAATGACGATATTGTTGAAGTTACTATTGCCGGAATCGGTACATTAGCTAATCCAGTTAAACAGGGTGCGTGAACTAAGTGTCTAAAGTTCGTGTTCGGTTTTGTCCATCACCAACGGGTAATCCGCACGTTGGCATGGTTCGAACTGCGCTTTTTAACTGGGCGTATGCACGGCACACTGGTGGCACTTTTATTTTTCGCATCGAAGATACTGATACTGCGCGAGACAATGAACAGTCATATCACGATCTATTGGCTTCACTTCGTTGGTTAGGCCTAACTTGGGATGAAGGTCCCGAAGTCGGTGGACCGCATGAACCATATCGACAATCACAGCGGATGGATATTTATGCAGAAGTCACCGCAAAGCTATTGGCTGGCGGATATGCGTATCACTGTTATTGCTCGCCTGAAGAACTCGAAGAGCGTCGAGAAAAAGCTAAAGCAATTGGTAAAACTCCTGGGTATGACGGAGTTTGTCGAGATTTAACTGACGAACAAGTAAGTAAATTCAAAGCAGAAGGACGCGCACCCGTTGTACGAATGCGAATGCCTGATACCGATTGGACTTGGAACGACTTAGTCCGCGGGGAAGTTACCTTTGCAGCAGAACATGTGCCTGATTATGTGATTGTGCGAGCTACTGGTGAACCGCTTTACACATTAGTTAATCCAGTTGATGACGTGCTGATGGAAGTTACTCATGTGCTACGTGGTGAGGATTTATTAAGTAGTACGCCAAGACAACTAGCACTTTATGATGCACTGAAAGCAATTGGCGTAGCCAAAGGTGAGCGCCCACTTTATGGTCACTTGCCATATGTAATGGGTGAGGGAAACAAAAAACTTTCTAAGCGCGATCCAGAATCAAGTCTGTTGATGTATCGCGAAGAAGGTTATCTACCTGAAGGCTTACTTAACTATTTAGCCCTACTTGGTTGGTCTTTTGGCGAAGACCGCGAATTCTTTTCAAGAGAAGAAATGGCAAAGGTTTTTGATATTGAACGAGTTAATGCCAACCCAGCGCGTTTTGATTTACGCAAATGCACTGCAATCAATGGTGAATGGATTAGAACTCTTGACGTTTCAGATTTGGCAAATCGATTAGTTCCTTATTTAGTTGCAGAGGGTATTTTTGCTGATCAACCGAGCGTGCAAGACAAAGAGTTAATTTTGCAAGCGATTCCACTAATTCAGGAACGGATGGAAACTTTGCGCCAAGGGGCAAATATGCTTGCATTCTTATTCCTGGGCAACCCAGGTTCCCCTGAATTTGAAGTAGACCCAGACGAAGCAGCCAAGGTGCTTAATGCTGAAAGCCAACCAGTTTTAGTTGAAGCACTTTCAGCACTGAATCAGGTTTCGGACTGGACTACCGAAAAAATTGAAGAAGCACTTCGGATTGCACTCATTGATGGACTTGGCTTGAAACCAAAATTAGCTTTTGGTCCAGTCCGCGTTGCAGTGACCGGTCGAAGAGTTTCGCCGCCATTATTTGAATCTCTTGAATTACTTGGAAAAGCAAGATCACTTTCGCGAATCCAAGCCGCGATTGCATAAGTCGAAGTTCTGAGCACAACAAAAATTAAGTAGCCCCGACGGGATTTGAACCCGCGCTACCGCCTTGAGAGGGCGGCGTGCTAGGCCGCTACACAACGGGGCCCTAGCAAAAAAGAGTCTTGGCAACCCTTTTTCTTCGCTGGGGTACCAGGACTCGAACCTAGACTAGCTGAACCAGAATCAGCTGGGCTGCCAATTACCCCATACCCCAATGGCTTTACTGGCTAACTTTGCCCAGCAACCTTCACGAATTCTACCGACTTAAATTGAATTTCTAAAAAAGCCACAAATCTTGCAGATTACCCACGGCTTTGCAGAAGTTCACTAATTCGACTTGCTGCTTTCACTACTGCGTTTCCATGTAATCGACCTGGAGTTTTAGTTAGTCGCTCGATGGGTCCAGAAATTGAGACTGCCGCAATAACTTTGCCGTTCGCCGAACGGACCGGAGCCGAGACTGAAGCAACTCCAGCCTCGCGTTGGCCAATTGATTGAGCCCAACCATTTCGCCTGACGGCCGCCAAATCGCTTGCTGAAAATTTCGCCCCCCGTAAACCAAGATGCATTCGGTCAGGTTCTTCCCATGCCAGCAATACTTGAGCCGCTGAGCCAGCCTGCATCGTCATTGTGCTACCGACCGGAACAGTATCCCGAAGCCCAGTCATCCGCTCGGCTGCTGCAACACAAATACGGTGATCGCCCTGGCGCCGATATAGCTGCGCACTTTCTTTAGTGGCATCACGCAAAGCCAACAACACTGGATTCGCGATTGCCGTTAGCCGATCCTCTCCAGCAGCCAGAGCAAGTTCGGCAAATCTTGGGCCAAGAACAAAACGGCCAGATAAATCACGGGTTAAATAGCGATGGTGCTCTAATGCCATGGCAAGCCGGTGAACCGTTGGCCGAGCCAAACCAGTAGCCGAAACTAAGCCAGCTAAAGTCAGCGGACCAGATTCCAAGGTGTCCAAAATGTGGGCAGCCTTGTCAAGCACCCCTACACCGCTATTACTATCGTCCATGTAGTGATATTGCTATCTCGAATAATGAGATGTCAATTTAGCGCAAGGAGTCACGGGTATGGGACGCACATTAGCCCAGAAAGTTTGGGATGATCACGTAGTTCGCAGCGCACCAGGCGAACCAGATCTGCTCTTCATCGACCTGCACTTAGTGCATGAAGTAACTAGCCCTCAGGCATTCGACGGCTTACGTGATGCTGGCCGCAAAGTTCGCCGCACTGATTTAACTTTGGCTACCGAAGATCACAATGTGCCAACCATCGACATCGATAAACCAATTGCAGATCCGATTAGTCGCATTCAGGTGGACGCACTGCGCAAAAACTGCGAAGAATTTGGTGTGCCAATTTATTCACTTGGCAATCAAGAACAAGGCATTGTGCACGTAGTTGGTCCACAAACAGGTTTAACTCAGCCAGGTATGACAATAGTTTGTGGTGACTCACACACTTCAACACATGGTGCTTTTGGCGCATTAGCTTTTGGAATTGGAACTAGTGAAGTCGAGCATGTGCTTGCTACTCAAACTCTTCCACTTAAACCGTTTAAAACGATGGCGATCACCGTTAACGGTCAATTACCTGAAGGGGTTACCGCCAAAGACTTAATTCTGACGATCATTGCCAAAATTGGAACCGGTGGCGGCCAAGGCTACGTACTTGAATATCGAGGCGAGGCAATTCGAAGTCTTTCGATGGAAGCTCGGATGACCATTTGCAATATGAGTATTGAAGCTGGTGCTCGGGCTGGCATGATCGCACCTGATGAAACTACTTTTGCTTATTTAAAGGGACGCGAACGTGCACCAAAAGGTGCCGATTGGGATGCCGCGGTTGCATATTGGAAGACGCTACCAACTGATGCTGATGCAGTATTTGATCGCGAAGTAATTATCGAAGCCTCTGAATTAAGCCCATTTGTTACCTGGGGAACTAACCCTGGACAAGGTGTGCCGCTAAATGCGACAGTTCCATCACCGGATGACTTCACAGATCCAGTTGATAAAGCTGCCTGCGAAAAAGCCCTTGCCTACATGGATCTAAAAGCAGGTCAACGCATAAAAGACATCAAAATTGACACTGTCTTTTTAGGTTCTTGCACAAACGGTCGCATCGAAGATTTGCGCGCTGCTGCTGAAATTTTGCGCGGACAAAAAATTGCCGACGGTCTTCGCATGATGGTGGTACCTGGTTCAGTTCGAGTCAGACTTCAAGCTATGGAAGAAGGTTTGGATAAAGTCTTCACCGATGCTGGAGCCGAATGGCGTGGTGCAGGATGTTCAATGTGTCTAGGAATGAATCCAGACAAGTTGACTCCAGGTGAACGTAGTGCTTCAACTTCAAATCGAAACTTTGAAGGTCGGCAAGGCCCTGGTGGTCGCACGCACTTAGTGTCACCCCAAGTTGCCGCTGCAACTGCAATCCGTGGAACTTTATCGGCACCAAGTGATTTAGATCAATTAGTGAGTGTGGGTTAATTATGGAGAAATTTGTAAAGCACACTGGCACCGCTGTTCCATTGCGCGCCTCCAATGTCGACACCGACCAGATCATTCCAGCCGAATACTTAAAGCGCATTACTCGGCATGGATTTGAAGATGGTCTGTTTTCGGCTTGGCGCAAAGATGAAAACTTTGTTTTAAACCAACCGCAATATAAAAACGGCACAGTTCTAGTTGCTGGACCTGATTTTGGTACAGGCTCCAGTCGCGAACATGCTGTGTGGGCTTTAATGGACTACGGTTTTCGCGTAGTAATTTCATCAAGATTTGCCGATATTTTTCGGGGTAACTCAGGTAAACAAGGTTTACTCACTGCCGTTGTTGATCAAGACTTTGTTGATCAACTTTGGAAGGAAATTGAGAATCATCCAGACACCCAAGTAACTGTTGACTTAGAAAGTCGCACAATTACTGCTGGAAGTTTGACTTCAAAGTTTGAAGTTGATGATTATGTGCGCTGGCGGTTAATGGAAGGGCTTGATGACGTTGGTTTAACGTTGAAACAAGTAGATTCCATCGATCAATTCGAAGCCAAGCGCCCTGCATTTAAACCAGTAACTGCATAGGTTTTATGTGGATAACTAGGCCTTTTGCCATTAAAACAGCAAAAAATCCCAAGAAATTGGGATTTTTTGCTGTTTTTGGGCGTGTCACTTAGAAAAAACCTTGATTTTGCGCCGTAAAGTCGAGATTGAGTTGAACGGGGTAGTTCAGCTCAACTAATTAACCAAAGGTTGATTAGCCAACAGAAAGCCGGCTTTCGCTTGATTGTCGGATTAAATGGAGGATCTCAAGTGAACAAGGCAGAACTTATTGATGCAGTTGCAGAAGCTGCAGGCCTAAGCAAAAAAGATGCAACCGCTGCAGTTGACGGTGTTTTCGACACCATCACTCGTGCAGTAGCCAAGGGTGACAAGGTTTCCCTAACTGGCTTCGGTATCTTCGAAAAATCAGACCGCGCAGCTCGTACTGGCCGCAACCCACAAACTGGTGCTCCAGTTCAGATTGCAGCAACTTCAGTACCTAAGTTCCGCGCTGGCGCTGAATTCAAGAAGAAAGTATCTGGCAAGTAAGCCAACTTACTTATTTAATAAAGCCCGCTGGGAAACTAGCGGGCTTTATTTATTAACGAATTTTTCAATCTAAAAGATTGACCTGAAAACATTGAATTTTTGGTTATCCCGCTAAATCGTT
>CAYVZD010000020.1:14468-15585 GCA_964456135.1 uncultured Bifidobacterium sp. | reverse complement strand
CGGGCCTATAGCTCAGCTTGGTTAGAGCGCTTCCCTGATAAGGAAGAGGTCGATGGTTCAAGTCCATCTAGGCCCACGCATTAAATGAGGAGGTAAGAACATGAAGAAGTTGCTATCGCTGGCACTCCTAGCCTTAACAGGTTATGTGGTCTACCAACAAATTGAAGCAAGTAAGGCCGAACAGGAATTGTGGACACAGGCCACAAGTGAGTAAATTGGTCTAGCGCAGTTTCCGGACTGACAAATCTCGGGGAATTAGCTCAATTGGTAGAGCACTGCCTTTGCAAGGCAGGGGTTAGGGGTTCGAGTCCCCTATTCTCCACCAAATTCCTTAATGGAATTTGGTGAATGACAATGAAATGTTGTTGCTCACCAAAAGCCAAAGGAAATAAGTGGGGCAGAGCAATCTGTCCCTTTTTTAATTTGAACTTTATGAAATAAAACTTTAAGGAAGAAAAATGTTTGACCAATTGACGCCAGCAGCGCGTCGATTTTTACTCGGCACCTTTTTAAATTCATTAGGTGGCGGCTTAACGCTCACCGTAATTGTCGTCTACTTACATCGCATTGCT
This sequence comes from uncultured Bifidobacterium sp., assembly GCA_964456135.1. Classification (GTDB taxonomy): domain Bacteria; phylum Actinomycetota; class Actinomycetes; order S36-B12; family UBA5976; genus UBA5976. Next base: position 15,013 of record CAYVZD010000020.1, on the reverse strand, counting down.
GGTTTGTCGTTGACCGCAGCATCTCTAGTTTTATCTTGGATGGCTGTTGTTGGTTTAGCCGTAGGGCCAATTTTTGGCACTTTAGTAGATCGTTACGGGCCAAGAAAAGTAATGATTTTTGCAATTGCCCTAGAGGCTGTTTCGGTAGCCTCTTGGACTTTTGTCCGAAGTACCCCAATGGCATTTCTCGTTGGTTTCTTTGTGACCCTTGGCGCGGCTGGAATTTGGGCTCCGCAAACCACAATGATGGCGCGCATGGTGCCTGATGAATTTCGACCAAAATTATTCGGTCTTCAGTTCATGATGCTAAATCTTGGTTTAGGTATTGGTGGCGTTGTTAGTTCGTTTATCGTCGACATTAATGAACCAGAAAGTTTCACCAGACTTTTCTTACTAGATGGACTTTCTTATTTAGTTTTCTTATCGATTATTTACACCCTTCGTGAACACGGTGGCCCATCACCGAAAGAAAAAGAAAATGAAAACGATGGTTTCCGCGAGCTACTAAAAGACAAACCTTTTGTAAAAATACAAAGCGTCAAACT
>CAYVZD010000020.1:8360-14368 GCA_964456135.1 uncultured Bifidobacterium sp. | reverse complement strand
TTTATGTTGCACAACGGCTGGGTAAATCAATGGATTGGTTTATTGGTAATTGGACAGCTTCTGGGTGGTTATTTTGGCGTGCGGATGCGCAAGTACTTAACGCCAAAACAAGATGGAAAATTAATCAGCAATTAATTTTTACCCACAATTGCCAAAGCGATTTTTCCTTGAAAATCCGCCATTTTTTGGAGTTCCTCGCCTGCAACCCCACAAGATATCCCCAGTCAAAAAGGTAGTAAACACAGGCTTTTCAACATTTTGTCCACATACTTATCCACAGGGACCATTGAGTATGTCCGAGCCGGAACATAAAGTCATACCTGGTTATAACTAGTTATTCAGGTGGCTTCAATGAGCGTTGCGGAAATACCCCGCAATTACCAAGACGATGGAACTCCAGTTCCACCGCAAGATTTGGTCGCCGAACAATCTGTGCTTGGCGCAATGTTGCTAAGTAAAGACGCAATCGCAGATGTTGTTGAAACACTTCGCGAAGTTGATTTTTACAAACCAGCTCACGCAACTATTTATGGTGCAATTTTAGATATCTATGGTCGTGGTGAACCGGCAGATGCAATCACAATCGCAAACTACTTATCTAAAACTGGAAAGCTAACAAATGTTGGCGGTGCTGCGTATCTTCACACGCTAGTAGCAAGTGTTCCGACTGCAGCAAATGCTGCTTACTATTCGCGCATTGTTACTGAGCGCGCAATCTTGCGACGTTTAGTCGAAGCCGGAACTCGAATTGCACAAATGGGTTACTCTGGCGATTCAGAAGTTGATGACCTAGTTGATAAAGCTCAAGCCGAAGTTTATGAAGTTACTGCACGTCGTACCTCTGAAGATTACGCACCACTTTCAGATTTAATTCCACACGCACTTACTGAACTCGAAGCAATCGAAGGTAACGGTGGAGTTGCAGCAGGTGTACCTACTGGATTCAGTGGACTAGATGAAGTCACACACGGTTTACATCCAGGTCAGTTAATAATCCTTGCTGCTCGTCCAGCTATTGGTAAATCAACTCTTGGGTTAGATTTAGCGCGCAATGCGAGTATTAAAAATGGGTTAACTTCTGCGATCTTTTCGCTTGAAATGAGTCGAAATGAAATCGTCATGCGCTTACTTTCTGCCGAAGCACAAGTTTCGCTAGGTAACATGCGCGCCGGAACTTTAAGCGAAGCTGAATGGCAACGACTAGCAACCAAAGTTGGCCAAGTTAACGACGCACCTTTATTTATTGACGATTCACCAAATATGACCATGATGGAAATCCGCGCTAAAGCACGCCGCTTAAAACAACGTTTTGATTTGAAACTTATTGTGCTCGACTACATGCAACTTATGTCGAGTGGTCGAAAAGTTGAAAGTCGCCAAGTTGAAGTTAGTGAATTCTCTCGATCACTCAAGTTGCTGGCAAAGGAATTAGAAATTCCAGTTGTTGCAATCAGCCAGTTAAACCGTGGACCTGAACAGCGCCAAGATAAACGTCCGATGCTTTCTGACTTACGTGAATCTGGCTCGTTAGAACAAGACGCAGACATGGTTATCTTGTTACACCGCGAAGATGTTTATGATCGTGAATCTCCACGTGCAGGCGAAGCAGATTTTATTTTGGCTAAGCACCGTAACGGCCCAATCACCACCGTGGTTACTGCATTCCAAGGGCACTACAGCCGCTTTGTTGACATGGCTAATTCCTAAAAAATTTTGCTTGTGTAAGAATAAAAACATCCAAAAGGGGTGTTAGCGTGCCGAATATCGACCGCGCAAAATTAAATCAGCTATTAGAACGCGAACGTAAAACTTACCGGGAACGAAATCCAAAGTCTTTAGCGCTTTATCAAGATGCCACAAATTTATTTGGTGGTGTGCCAATGACCTGGATGAATAAGTGGTCTGGTGGCTTTCCGCTTTATTTAGAAAGCGCACATGGCAACACAATTAAAACTGTTGATGGCCATACCTATATCGACTTTGCCCTAGGCGACACTGGTGCGATGGCAGGTCATTCACCGTCTGCTAGCACTAAAGCAATTGCTAAACGCATGATGGATGACGGTGGAATCACCACAATGCTGCCAACCGAAGACGCCCAATGGGTTGGCCAAGAATTGACTCGTCGATTTGGGTTACCACTTTGGTCTTTTACTTTGACGGCAACTGATGCAAATAGGTGGGCAGTTCGATTAGCACGTCTGGCAACCGGCAAAAGCAAAATTTTAGTTTTTGCCTACTGTTATCACGGTTCAGTAGATGAAACTTTTGCAGTCCCATCCGCCGATGGCACTGCAACTGCAAGACCAGGAAACGTAGCACCACCTGTCCCATTAGATGAAACCACTCGAGTAGTTGAATTTAATGATTTAGCTGCAGTCGAGCGTGAATTAAAAAACGGTGACGTTGCCGCAATTCTTACTGAACCAGCAATGACAAACATTGGAATTGTGCTACCGCAACCTGGTTTTCTCGAGGGTCTTCGCGAATTAGCAACTAAATATGGCGCGCTACTCATGATCGACGAGACACATACTTTTTCTGCTGGACCGGGTGGCATGACTAAGCGAGACAATTTGAAGCCAGATATTTTTGTAATCGGTAAATCAATCGGTGCCGGTATTCCATCTGGTGCTTATGGCATTACGCACGAAGTTGCATCAGCTATAAAGGCTCATCCAGAAGCAGACATCATCGACGTGGGTGGTGTTGGTGGCACACTTGCCGGTAACTCGCTTTCGATGGCTGCCATGCGAGCAACGTTGAGTGAAGTTTTAACTGATGCAGCGTTCGATGAAATGATCAAACTTTGTGATCGTTACACCGATCAAGTTAATTCAGTTTTAGCTAAGTACGACATCCCATGGAGTATCTCTCAAGTTGGTGCACGTGCTGAATATCGATTTACTAAACCAGCACCGGTTAATGGAACCCAATCTGCAAAAGCAAGTGACGATGAACTTGATGAATACATGCATTTGTTCATGTGCAACCGAGGAATCTTAATGACCCCGTTTCATAACATGGCACTTATGTGTCCAACAACTAAAGTCGAAGAAGTTGACTTACATGCAAAACTGTTTGAAGAAGCCATTCAAGAACTTGTCAGTTAGTGGGTAAGCCAAATTACCTTTAGGCTCTAACTGTGGAACCACAACTTAGACCCGTCATTAATGACTTACCCACATATAAAGCAGGTAAGAAAGTTGCTGGCGTTGCTGGGCTTGAGCCATACAAACTTTCGAGTAACGAAAATCCAACTGCACCGCTACCAAGTGTGCTCAAAGCAATCGCTGATAGTGCATTAGAAATTAATAGGTACCCAGACCCATTTGTAACTGAATTGACCAATGCATTGGCAAAAAAGTTTTCAGTTAGCCCCGAAAACATCGCTACCGGCACCGGTTCAGTCGGAGTTTGCCAACAAATAATGCAAGCTGTGGCAGAACCCGGTGATGAAGTCATTTATGCTTGGCGGTCATTTGAGGCTTATCCAATCATCACAAAAATCGTTGGTGCTACTCCAGTAGAAGTTCCATTAAAAAATGGAACCGAACATGACTTAGCCGCAATGCTTCAAGCCATCACACCTAGAACTAAATTGATTATGGTCTGCACGCCGAATAATCCAACTGGGGCAGTAGTAAATCACCTTGAACTTAAAGAGTTTTTAGCAAAAGTTCCAAAAAATATTTTGGTAATTGTTGACGAAGCTTATGTTGAATTTAATCAAGATGATCAAGCGGTTCGCGGATTAGAACTATTTGCTGAATTTGAAAACGTTGGTGTTTTAAGAACATTTTCAAAAGCATATGGCTTAGCTGGATTACGAATTGGATATTTCATCGGACCAAAAAATGTCGCTGAAGCAGTGCGTAAAACAGCTGTGCCATTTGGCGTTTCTACAGTTGCTCAAACTGCAGCGGTCCTTTCACTTGAATACGAAGATGAACTTTTTGAACGCGTTAATGAATTAAATAGTTTACGAATTTGGTTTGAAGCAGAGCTTTCAAAACTTGGATTTAAGTTACCACCAAGTCAAGCAAATTTTGTTTGGCTACCACTTGGTGATCGAACAGATGAATTTGTAGCAGAGTGTGCCAAATTTGCTGTTGCGGTCAGACCGTTTAGCGGTGAAGGTGTTCGAATTTCAATAGGAGAAAAGCCTGCGCTCGAGCGAGTATTAAACGCGCTCAGCAGGTTCAATATTTCTTGACTCAGTTCTAATCACTATTGCAACCGCAACTAAAACAATTAAGCCACCGATTAAAACGTTAGTTGTGAGGCGCTCATTGAAAATCAAAATACCTAGCGCGATTGCGACTATCGGATTTACATATGTGTAGGTAGAAACCAGCGAGATTGGCGCATGGTCAAGTAACCAAACATAAGTACTAAAACCAAGTAACGAGCCAACAATAATTAAATAAATCCATCCGCCAAATGAAGTTGCAGAGGCGTTTACGAATTGATTAATCGATTCACCTGAAATCAACCCAACTGTAAGCAAAGTAATTCCAGCGAATAACATTTCATAGGCACTTAGTAAAAAGGCATTTGCTGGGGTATCCATATTTTTGCTTCGATACGAGGTGTAACCCCAAGAAATTGATCCAGCCATAATGACCAGCATCCAAAGCAAAACATTTTGTCCTTCGGCACCAGGACGTGGAGCTGTTTGGCCAGGCAGCATGATCAAACTGATTCCAATAAATCCAAAAAATAATCCGATTAGCGTTTGCTTACTAGGTCGATCTTTATGAATGAATCGAAATAGCGCGATCCAAATTGGCATTGAAGCAACTACGAGTGAACCAACCCCGATGGGCACAACTTTGGTGCCAGTAGTTGCTGTTCCCATACCGGCTGCCAGCATGAAAACACCGAGGATTACTGCGGTTCTTACCTGAGATTTTGTAATTTTTATTGCGGCAAATCCATTGCGAGCCGAAATAAATAAAAGAATTATTGATGTCGCAGTTAAAAATCGCAAACCCATCGCAATTAACGGTGGCATTGTTTCGACTGTGTAAGCGATACCAACCCAAGTAGTACCCCAGGCTATGTACATAATCAGCAAGCCAATTGCGACTTGTGATCTAGCAGCTTTAGCCATTTAACTTCTTTGCATATTTATTAATTAGCCAGCGCTGCTTTCACTGCAGATGCAACTGCTCCACCATCAGCGCGACCAGCAATCTGAGGAGTTACTAATTTCATAACCGCGCCCATTGCACTTGGTCCAGATTGTCCAGCAGCTGCAACTTGTGCAACAGCATCGGCCACAATTTTAGAAAGCTGTTCTTCGGTTAAGGCCTCAGGCAGATAATGCTGAATAACTTTTAATTCTGCTTCCTCTTTATCGGCTAAATCTTGACGCTTCGCATCTAGGTATGCGGCAGCAGCTTCTTTACGTTTTTTAGCTTCGCGGTTTAATACCGTAATCAAATCTTGGTCAGTTAATGTTCTGGCTTCTTTACCGGAAACTTCTTCATTAGTAATGGCCGCTAGAACCATCCGCAAAGTGCCCGCAGTTAATTGATCTTTTGCTCGAATGGCGGATGTTAAGTCACTTTGGATTTGATCTTTTACTGAGCCCACAGGTTTAGTTTGCCAGAACTTCGATTGATGGCGTAATTGCGGTAGGCATTCGAAATCAATGACATAAATACTTTTTGACTTAGTGAAAACATGCACAAACCAGACAAAAATTGTTGCACTAGAGGTATTGACATGGACTAGCGAGACCCTAAAGAGTGGTGTCAGTTACAAGTTGAAAGAAAAATTCAACTTCGCTTGAGAGCAAGGAGTGTGTCCGGGTGAATTGGGATAGCGATTGGAGCCGCAATGCAGCTTGTCGAAATACAGACCCAGACCTACTGTTTGTGCAGGGTGCTGCACAAAATCGAGTCAAAGTAATTTGTGCTGGATGCAGTGTTCGAACTGAATGTTTAGCTGATGCTTTAGACAACCAAATTGAGTTTGGCGTATGGGGTGGCATGACCGAA
>CAYVZD010000020.1:0-8260 GCA_964456135.1 uncultured Bifidobacterium sp. | reverse complement strand
GAAGACGGCTGGGAATTAGTAGCTGTTATTCCAGGAATGAATGCAGAAAATTTAGTCGCGTATTTCAAACGTCCAAAGAATTAGGAATTTCATGAGTGCAGTTGAAGATCGGTTAGCCAGCAATGGTCACACATTGCCAGAGGTTGCAGTACCAGTTGCTGCCTACATTCCAGCAGTTAAATCCGGAAATTTAGTTTTCACATCTGGTCAACTCCCGAGTGTTTCTGGACAACTCATTGCTGCTGGTTTAGTTGGTGGCGAAGTAGATCCTGAAACTGCAAATGCCTGTGCTCGTCAGTGCGCACTAAATGCACTTGCGGCAATTAAGTCAGTCGTTGGCGATCTCGACAAAGTTGTGCGAGTTGTGAAGGTAGTCGGCTTTGTGGCTGCTGCTCCAGGTTTCACTGCGATTCCACCAGTAATTAACGGCGCCAGTGAATTATTTGCATTGGCTTTCGGCGATAGCGGAGTCCATGCCCGTTCAGCAGTTGGCGTTGCTGCCCTTCCGCTTAATGCTCCAGTCGAAGTTGAAGTCATCGTAGAAGTTAAAAACTAGATTTTTACTTTCAATGATTTAGTCAGTGGAGTTAAGCAGGTTCAGTATGGATGAGAATTTACGAGACGCCCCACTATTTAAAGCGTTAGATGATGAAACCGCACGAAACCTTCGTAAGTCGATGGTTTCGCAAAAACTAGTAAAAGGCCAAACTTTATTTCAAGAGGGTCAACCGGGCGACCGTTTGTATCTAGTTGTAAATGGAAAAGTTAAGTTAAGTCATTCATCCGGTGACGGTCGAGAGTCAGTTTTTATGGTGCTTGGTCCCGGTGAAATGTTTGGCGAACTTTCACTGTTTGATCCGGGTCCACGAACCTCAACAGCAATTGCAGTTACAGATGCGCAAGTATTGGGCTTAAGTCATACTGACATCCGCCCTTTCTTAATTGAGTATCCAGAAGTTGCCCTATCGCTACTTCAAGCTGTTGCACATAGATTGCGTAGAACAAGCGAGGCAATGTCTGATTTAGTTTTTGCTGATGTGCCAGGGCGAGTAGCTAAAGCATTAATTGACTTAAGCGAGAAGTTTGGCGAAAAGCGGGCAAGTGGAATTCAAGTCAATCACGACTTAACTCAAGAAGAATTAGCTCAATTAGTTGGCGCATCACGTGAAACTGTAAACAAAGCTTTAGCCGATTTTGCTAGTCGTGGCTGGATCAGACTTGAAACTAAATCTGTTGAATTACTCGACATAGAGCGCTTAACTAAGCGCGCTAAGTAACCAGTTTCGACTTTTACTTTAACGACTTAGGCTTATTAGGTGACTGAATCGCGCACTGCATTAGTTCGCCGAGCCCAAAAAATAAATGGCATTCTCGGTGAAGTATTTCCTGATGCAAAATGCGAACTCGATTTTAAAAATCCACTAGAGCTATTAGTTGCCACAGTATTAAGTGCACAATGCACAGATAAACGCGTAAACATGGTGACACCAGGACTGTTTAAGAAATACCCAACTGCACAAAAATTAGCTGCTGCGCCCAGGGCTGACCTTGAAGAACTTATTAAGTCAACTGGTTTCTATCGAAACAAAGCAGCCTCGATCCATGGCCTAGCGGCCGCTTTACTTGAAAAACATGCTGGAAAAGTTCCAAACAAACTTGAAGAACTTGTGAAATTACCTGGTGTTGGACGCAAAACCGCGAACGTGGTTTTAAGTAATGCATTTGAAATTCCTGGCATCACAGTTGATACACATGTTGGCAGAATTTCGAGACGACTTGGATTTACTGAAAATACAGATCCGGTAAAAGTTGAATTTGATTTGATGGATATCTTCGACCCCAAAGACTGGACATTATTAAACCACCGACTAATCTTCTTTGGTCGTCGTATTTGTCATTCACGTAAACCTGCTTGCGGAGCTTGTCCGTTAGCTAAACTCTGTCCATCTTTTGGCGAGGGTCCAACTGACAAAGCAGAAGCAACCAAGCTGCTAAAAATGGAAGATAACTAATGTCTGCGCCAAATTGGTTTTCAACCTTTGAAGAAGTTTTGCCCAATGCTCAACATGAACATTTTTCGCGTTTCGAGTTCCCTGAGGTTATTGAGCGAAATGCTGCAGTATTAATACTGTTTGGCCCATACCAAGACGATGCAGATTTACTAATCATTGAACGAGCTGCGCACTTATTCGACCACCCCGGTCAACCCGCCTTTCCTGGTGGACACATTGAGCCACAAGACGAATCATTAACTCATGCTGCACTTCGCGAAGCTCGTGAAGAAGTTGGATTAAATCCCGAAACAGTCCGTGTTGTGGCACAACTTCCTAAATTGTGGTTACCACCTTCACAAGTTGCGGTAACTCCGATTGTTGGTTGGTGGGAAGAACCACACGAATTAATTGAAATAGATGAAAATGAAGTAGCAGGTGTGCACCGAATACCAATTACAGAATTAGTTAATCCACAAAACCGAGTGACAGTTAAAACGCGCAGTGGTTTTCTTGGCCCTGCGTTTACGGTAAATAATTTAGTAATTTGGGGATTTACTGGTGGCCTAGTTTCTGCGTTACTGGACATTGCTGGGCTTACGCAAGAATGGGATAAAGGCAAGCTACACGAACTGAGTTTTTCATAACGATGGATTTAGGACTAACTTCTTTAGATTTTTTACTAATTGCTTTTGGCGTGTTTAGTTTTGTAATTGGTTGGCGTCGAGGGTTGCTAGTTGAAGTATTTGCAATCGTCGGTATTGCGCTAGGAATTTGGGCTGCAAATACTGCGCTTACATACTTCTATGGTGCTTCGACATCGATTGATACACAGCGAGTATCAATCTCAACCTCCGTATTTATCGGTGGCATTGTTTTTGGTAGTGCATTCGGAGTAATAGTCGGAAGTTTTCTACAAAAATTTATTCCTCGGGGTCCGCTGCGAACTTTAAATAAAATTGGTGGCTCTTCATTTTCGCTTTTAACTTTTGGATTGGTCACTTGGCTTGTAAGTAGTTACTTACTTTTACTTCCAAATGCCAGCATAAATTCAGGTTTAAATGATTCAACCGTAATTGGAAAACTTGATGAGCTAGCTCCAGATCAATTTCAAGATTATTTGGAACTAGCCAGAGATTATGCAACTGAATCACAACTGCCTGAAGTAGCAATTGATGTAATCATTGGGCCAGATATCCCAACACCAGATCCAGCGATCGTTAATAATGAAAACATTATTGCCGCACTTGATTCGGTCGTTCGGGTAGAAAGTATTGCCGAAGAATGTAATGCCAAACTTTCAGGTAGCGGTTTTGTTATTAGCGACAATTTAATTGTGACTAATGCTCACGTAGTTGCCGGAATAGTAAAACCTGAAATAAGACTTGGTGGAAAAGGTAAAACTGTTTCGGGCGAAGTGGTTTATTTCGATCCAAAAGTTGATCTTGCATTAATTAGGACTACTGAACTAACTGCGCCAGCCATTGAAATTGGTGAGGACTTACGCCGAAACGAAATGGCAGTTGTAGCAGGCTTTCCGTTAGGTGGACCGCTTGAATTAAGTCCGGCTCGGGTCAGAGCAATAGCGACTTCAACCGATCCAGATATTTATGGTGAAGGGCAAGTCACTAGGCAGTTATATGTATTGAAATCAGAAGTAAAACAAGGTGATTCAGGATCTGCACTAATAAATGAAGACGGCAAACTTTCCGGAGTAATTTTTGCGGCATCAGCTACCGAAGCTGAGATTGGCTACGCCTTAATGAATTCAGAACTAAATAGTGTTTTAGTAATCGGAAAGTCGCTTACGGAACGAGCCGATACCGGTAAATGTATACCTGTTGAAGAAAAACAGCCTTGACGAATATTGGCTTTAACGAAACTATTTGTTTAGTTAGGTAACGGTGAAAATTTGAGCGATGACGCCCTAGAAATTTTGGCCACTGAAACACGCATTTTTTCACCAAGCCCACAATTTATTGCGCAGGCTAACGCAACTGAAAATCTTTATGTCGAAGCAAAAAACAATCCAACGGAGTTTTGGCAAACGCAAGCTAACCGTTTGGAATGGCAAACAAAGTGGTCACAAGTTCTAGATTGGAGCGAGGCTCCAGTAGCAAAATGGTTCGTCGGCGGAAAACTTAATGTTGCTGTTAATTGCGTTGATCGGCATGTAGCAGCAGGAAATGGCGATCGAGTTGCTTTTTATTTTGAAGGCGAACCAGGTGATAGCGAAGTTATTACATATGCGCAGTTAAAAGATCGCGTTTGCCAAGCAGCTAACGGATTGCTTGAGCTTGGTATTAAAGCTGGCGATCGTGTCGCCATTTATCTGCCTATGATTCCGCAAGCGGTTGTTGCAATGTTGGCTTGTGCTCGAATCGGAGCCACTCACTCAGTTGTATTTGGTGGATTTTCAGCTGAGGCTCTCCGTAGTCGTATTGAAGATGCCACCGCCAAGTTAGTAATAACTGCAGATGGCGGATATCGAAAAGGTTCTGCTTTTGGGTTAAAACAAGCCGTCGATGATGCCGTTGCTCAATTACCTTTTGTTGAAAAAGTTTTAGTTATAAAGCGAACTGGCCAAGAAATAAATTGGAATTCATCACGTGATATTTGGTGGCATGAAATTGTTGATCAGCAGGCCAAATTTCATCAACCAGAATTTTTTGACGCCGAGCATCCACTTTTTATTTTGTATACCTCTGGAACTACCGGTAAACCAAAAGGTATTTTGCACACGACCGGTGGCTACTTAACTCATGTTTCTTATACTCACAATGTAGTTTTTGATATCAAGCCACAAAGTGATGTTTATTGGTGCACTGCAGATGTTGGCTGGATTACTGGACATTCTTATGTTGCGTATGGACCAACTGCTAACGGTGCAACACAAGTAATTTACGAAGGAACTCCTGACACACCACATAAAGGTCGCTGGTGGGAGATCGTAGAAAAATATGGCGTATCAATCCTTTACACGGCGCCAACTGCAATCAGAACTTTCATGAAATGGGGCGATGAATTTCCAGCTGCTCATAATCTTTCTAGTTTGCGGTTACTTGGCAGTGTTGGTGAACCGATAAATCCAGAAGCATGGATTTGGTATCGCCAAACAATCGGTGGCGATCGATGTCCAATCGTAGATACCTGGTGGCAAACCGAAACTGGTGGAATCATGATTAGTCCGTTGCCTGGAGTTACTGAATGTAAACCGGGTTCTGCGATGCGACCGTTACCAGGAATTAGTGCTGAAATTCTTGATGAGCAAGGTCAAGTTTTAAGTCACAACGGAAATGCTGGGTATTTGTCGCTAACTGAGCCATGGCCCGGAATGTTGCGCGGTATTTGGGGTGATGCCAAAAGGTATCAAGAAAATTATTGGTCGAGATTTCCAGGAAAATATTTTGCTGGCGACGGGGCCAAGTGGGATTCAGATGGAGCAATTTGGTTACTCGGTCGCGTTGACGATGTGATGAATGTTTCTGGGCACCGGATCTCAACTACAGAGGTTGAGTCTGCATTAGTTTCACATCCAATGGTTGCTGAAGCTGCGGTAGTTGGTGCCAGTGATGAAATGACTGGTCAGGGAATTGTGGCGTTTGTTATTTTGCGTGCTGGCTCGACAGATGGGCCAGATGTTGTAAAAACTTTGCGCGACCATGTCGCAAAAGAAATTGGTGCTATCGCTAAACCTCGACAAATAATGATTGTTCCTGAATTGCCAAAAACTAGATCCGGAAAAATTATGCGTCGGCTACTTCGCGATGTTGCAGAGAATCGAACATTAGGCGATGTAACAACTTTGGCCGATTCTTCAGTGATGAATTTAATTAGTGCAGGCTTAAATAACTCAACAAACAGTGAAGATTAATTTTCAAATAGACTCGAAGTTGTGGAAGAAGCGCTACAGCCGATAGACGAGCTAACACCTCGATCTCAATCACGCATTAAAAAACTTTTACATAACGAGACAAACAGTGGCGCATTACTTTTAGCTGCTGCTGCAATTGCAATGGTCTTAGCCAATTCTCAAGTATCAGATTGGTATTTTGATTTAGCTAAAACCAAAATCGGATTTGATGCAATAAACCTCAATTTAAGTTTGCAGAAATGGGCAGCTGACGGACTGCTTGCCGTTTTCTTTTTTGTTGCTGGTATGGAACTTAAGTACGAGTTAGTACACGGTTCATTAAGCAATAAGGCGAATGCAGCAGTTCCAATTGCTGCAGCAATAGGTGGCATGGTTGCACCAGCGTTAATTTATTTTTCGTTCAATAACGGATTACCAACAATTGATGGCTGGGGTATTCCCATGGCGACCGATATTGCTTTTGCACTGGCAGTACTCGGTGTTGCCGGTCGTCGATTGCCGATCGAACTTCGTGCTTTTTTGCTTTCATTGGCCGTAGTTGATGACCTTGGTGCAATTATTGTGATTGCAATTTTTTATACCTCATCTTTGGCGATCGTTCAGCTTTTGATTGGCATTGCTTGTATTGCAGTTTTTGCTACGGCACAGCGAGCCAATGTTAAAAATAAATTGCTTTACACTCTCTTAGGACTGAGCAGTTGGTACTTCATCCATGAAAGCGGTGTGCACGCAACAATTGCTGGCGTGGTGCTGGGCTTAGCAATGCGAGTTAGATTAATTGATGGTGAAACACAAACCCCGCTAGAAAAAGCACTTGACCAATTTCATCCATGGTCAGCTGGCCTATGTGTTCCGGTATTTGCTTTTTTTGCTGCTGGAATTTCAATAAGCGGAATATCTTTTGGTGAAACTATAACTTCACCAGTTTCACTTGGAATTATCTTGGGTTTGGTTCTAGGCAAACCAATTGGTGTTTTAGGTTTCGCCTGGCTTGCCACAAAAATTTCTAAAGCCGAACTAAATAGCTCATTGTTCTGGGGCGACATTTTGGCAGTCGGCCTATTAGCTGGTGTTGGATTTACAGTCTCATTATTAATTACGCAGTTAGCTTTTATTCCTGGAACTGAAGTAAATCCACTAGCTCGACTTTCAGTTTTGATCGCTAGCGTTATTGCTGCAGTCTTGGCGATTTTTGCACTACAAATTCGAAAGCAAATTCACGGAAATAAGTTACTTAATTAGTCCAAAATTGGGGATTTATTTAAGTAAGAAAGTTCGGCTACGCTATTAAATATGGAACAGGATAAAAATTTAACGGGATTGATTAATTCAATTACCGAAAATGTGACAACTCTTGTTCGTGGACACATCGAATTAGCTAAAGCCGAAGTAATTGCCGCAATTAAAAATGCAGTTAAATCCTCAGTTTTATTTTTAATTGCACTTGCCATGGTCAATCTTGGAATGATTTTTCTATTTATAGGTTTAGCTTTTTGGATTAGTCAGGCATTCGATTTGGCCAACTCCACCGGCTTTTTTGTGACTGCCGGAATACTTATTTTGGTAGCGCTAGTATTCGTTGGGATTGCTATAGCCAAGATAAAAAGCATTTTTGATTCACGAAAAACCATCGAATCAATTAATGCCACCTCTCAAACCCTGCAATCTTTGATCCCAGGAAAAAAATAGTTTTTCGTTAATGGATCAACTTTCAAATTTGCTAAAAGTTGAACGCATCAACGACGCAATATCAGCTGCACTTAAATCAGTGGATGAACTGAACTGGAATAGATCAGTTCGAAATAACAAAGACTTAGTTCCGCTAGCTAGGCGAATAAGTGGGTATGCCAGTGCTGCACTTGAAGGTGCAAGTATGCCTGCAGATCCAAGACAAGATCCAGATAATTCACCAATGGGCAAACTTAGTAATAGCGCACTTGGACTAACTGCTGAAATTGATTTTCATTTAACTACTTTTACAAAAACCCCATTACAAACTTGGGCACGACTTCATTCATTTATTGATGATTCTGAAAGTCGAGGCAGACCGCGAACTAATAACGAAGTTGTAGATCCACTACACATTGGTAGTCCTCTTCCTTATGAACTAATTGAGGATCGCCTGACTGGTTTAGTGCATCTAGTTACATCATCAACAACACCAGCATTGTTAATTGCCGCGATTGCCCATGCTGAACTTGCCACCATCGCTCCATTTAATGTGGGAAGTCAATTGATCGCTCGAGCAACTTCCAGACTTGTCTTACAAAGTAAAAATGTAGATCAATTAAAACTTGTGATGCCCGAATATGGTTTTTATAAAATCGGCAGAAATTCTTACGCCAAAGGATTAATTGCCTACCAATCCGGAACCATTGATGGGGTAGCTGAGTGG
>CAYVZD010000019.1:15535-18094 GCA_964456135.1 uncultured Bifidobacterium sp. | reverse complement strand
GTTGCAACTGTATTTACTTTTGTTGCAGCAACTACCCGAACTTTATGCGTGCCTGCTGTCACTGATGCCCAGTTAACTCGCCAAGAACCTTGTCTTCCAGTTACGTCAGTGGCAACTGTGGTCCAACCACCATTTCGAAGAACTTGGAAACTTACCGCAACTCCGGCTTGAGCCGGTGTTACTCGACCAGAAACAGATGCAGCTCCCGGTCTTATTTTTGAACTTGGCCAACTAACTGAAGTAATTGAACGCACCGGAGTACTGGCCGATGCTGGAGCGGCAGC
This sequence comes from uncultured Bifidobacterium sp., assembly GCA_964456135.1. Taxonomy (GTDB): domain Bacteria; phylum Actinomycetota; class Actinomycetes; order S36-B12; family UBA5976; genus UBA5976. The sequence goes on along the minus strand of CAYVZD010000019.1, from coordinate 17,810 downwards.
AACCGGTGCTGGCTCTGCCGGAGCTGCTGGAGTTGCAGGGGCAGGTGCTGCAGATGACTGTGCCGCCGAAGGCGTTGGAGTTGGCGTTGCACTGGCCGATGCAGTCGGTGATGGTTGGGGTTGTGGGACTTCACCATTTGCCGTGATGCCTGTGAAGTAAGTGGAGTACGCGCCAAACATGGTGCGCAATTCATCCGGAGTAACGCGTTGGCCTGGGCCAACATTCACTGCGGTTGTAGCACCACCTGAGTTAGTCAAAGTTAATTGGCTAACTCCACCACTTGAATAAGTGCCGGTAATCGCAACATTTGCAATGTCAGAAATTGAAACACCTTGGGCTTGCATCCGAGTTGTTAGCGTGTTGCGATCGATAGTTACTGACCATGAGCGCAACGGATTTCTTACCCGATCATCAAGGGAAAGTGTGTCAACAACAGAAGTTAAATAACTTGCCGAACTGCCCGCCCACTCGTTAAGCGGTTGAGTTTTTCCACCAGTTGAAGCCGAGTAATAAGCAACAATTAAGTTTCCGCTACTTGTCACAACTTGACCAATGTTGGCATTAGCTGGATCAACGGTCGCAGTAACTGCATCGACCCATCGATTTCCATCGGTTAAATACTGTTTACTGAAACCAACGTAAGCCTGGTCAACGGTGCTTGAGAAAACATGACAACCACAGTCGTCTCGATCCGCATTTGGTGAGTCTTGTAATTTACGGGATGCATAAGTTCGCGCTGCAATCGCTTGGGCTTTTAAAACTTCACTGTGCCAACTTGAAGGTACTTCGCCAATGCCGTAAAGGTATTCAGTATTTAGCTTTAATGTGACTACAGCTTGTAAGTCTTGAGTTACTACCACATTTGGTTTTAACTGGCTAACAAAAATATCAATAGCACCGTATTTATAGCGGTTTGGACAGGTACTCGTTGAACAGTTACCTAATAATCCAGATGCACTACTGCCAACTGGACCACCATTTACGTTTGCAAGCGTTGAGTTGTTATCCCAAGTTATTTGCGCACTAGTTCCAGTTACGGTTTGAATTCCATCGCCACTGAGACTAAATGAGGTGCCAGTTAAGGTAAAGGTGTAAATCGTATTGAAAGTTACATTTGCAACAGGAGTTCCACCAATTGTTATTGCTGGAGCAGTTGCAACTGCATTCGTATTTGATGGATCGTCTTCAAAGCGCAAATACATCATGGCAACGTCACCTTCGACGTTTACCCGGATGTTTGCATTATTTACATTTGTGTAGTCGTAATTCGTGATCGCCGTACCGGTGTAGTAGTAAGTCAAAATTTGATCAGCGGTATTGCCATTAAGTGCCATGCCATAAGCACCGTATTGAGATAACCCAACACCATGACCATGACCTGAGCCAGTAACAGTGAATGAAGTTGGAAGGTCATTAGCCCGAGCAGGCGTCATAGAAAGCAGGCCAAGGGCCAGGGTAGCCACTAGCGCAAAATGTAAGCGGGGAAGCTTCATTGCCTTACTTTCGGGGAAGAATGTGTTTTTTAAAAATAACACGGTAAATACAGTCTTAATCGGATGCGACACTTGAAAAACCCCAGAAATTTAGCGATTTCGCTCACAGCAATCACCCAAGTGGGCAGTCTTGTCGCAATTAAGCGTGACCTACGATTAGAAGGGTTAAAACTAGGGCCATTGAAAAATTCGGCACATTTGAGGATTAAAAGTTGAGTGTTTTAGACAAAATACTTCGCGCTGGCGAAGGCAAAATTTTGCGCCGTCTGGAATCTATCGCCAAGCAAGTTAATGCTCTAGAGCCACATTTCACGTCGATGTCAGACGATGAACTTAAATCAATGACCCCAGAGTTTCGAAACCGCCTGGCTGAAGGTGAAACTCTTGATGACTTAATGCCCGAGGCTTTTGCCGTTGTGCGCGAGGCAGCAAGGCGAACTCTTGGCCAGCGCCATTACGACGTTCAAATCATGGGTGGTGCGGCACTACACCTTGGCAACATCGCTGAAATGCGAACAGGTGAAGGTAAAACTTTAGTTTCAACATTGCCGGCATATTTAAATGCGCTTTCTGGGAACGGCGTTCACATTGTTACGGTCAACGATTACTTGGCTGCACGTGATGCCCAGTGGATGGGTCGCGTACATAGATTTTTAGGGTTAAGCGTCGGCACAATTTTGGCCAACATGGAACCACCACTTCGTCGGGCTGCATACGAAGCAGACATTACCTACGGCACAAATAACGAATTTGGTTTTGATTACCTTCGCGACAACATGGC
>CAYVZD010000019.1:13293-15435 GCA_964456135.1 uncultured Bifidobacterium sp. | reverse complement strand
TTACCTACGGCACAAATAACGAATTTGGTTTTGATTACCTTCGCGACAACATGGCACATGCGCCATCAGATCGCGTACAGCGTGGACACAACTTTGCAATCGTTGACGAAGTTGACTCGATTTTAATTGACGAAGCCCGAACTCCGTTAATCATTAGCGGACCAGCTGATCAGGCAACTAAGTGGTACGCCGAATTTGCCAGGTTAGTTCCTCGACTAGTTCGTGACACCGATTACGAAGTCGATGAAAAGAAACGCACTGTTGGCATCTTGGATTCTGGTGTTGAAAAAGTTGAAAACTGGCTTGGTATCGACAATTTATATGAATCAGTCAATACACCTTTAGTTGGTTATTTAAATAATGCACTGAAAGCATTAAATCTGTTTAAGCGCGATAAAGATTACGTCGTGATGAATGGCGAAGTTTTAATTGTTGATGAGCACACCGGCCGAATGTTGGCTGGACGTCGCTATAACGAAGGTATGCACCAAGCCATTGAGGCTAAAGAAGGCGTGCCGATTCAAAATGAGAATCAAACTCTTGCCACCATTACTTTGCAAAACTTCTTTAGGTTGTACGACAAATTAGCCGGTATGACTGGTACGGCTATGACCGAAGCTGCTGAATTCAATCAGATTTACAAACTTGGCGTGGTGCCAATTCCAACAAATAAACCTGCCCAACGTATTGATGCTGTTGATTTGGTTTATCGCACAGAAGACGCAAAATTTAAAGCCGTAATTGACGACATCGTTGAACGTCACCGTAAAGGTCAACCAATTCTTGTTGGTACAGCATCAGTTGAAAAAAGTGAGTTGCTCGCTAAATACTTAACCCGTGCTGGAATCGCACACAACGTATTGAACGCAAAACAGCACGAACGCGAAGCATCAATCATCGCTGAAGCGGGTCGCAAAGGTGCAGTAACTGTTGCGACAAACATGGCCGGTCGCGGTACTGACATCATGCTCGGTGGTAATCCAGAATTTCAAGCCCAGAAAGCATTAGCCGATCGTGGGCTTGACCCAGTTGAAAATCCAACTGAATACGAAGCTGCGTGGCCGGCTGCAATTAAAGCTGCACAAGAAGCAGTAGCGGCAGAGCATGAAGAAGTTATTTCTTATGGCGGTCTCTACGTATTAGGTACTGAACGTCACGAATCTCGCCGAATCGACAACCAGTTACGTGGTCGTTCTGGACGTCAAGGCGATCCAGGTGAAACTCGTTTCTATCTTTCGCTGCAAGACGATTTAATGCGCCTGTTTAAGGGCGAGATAGTTAATAGTTTCTTAACGCGATTCAATGTGCCTGACGATGTGCCGATTGAAGCAAAGATGGTAACTAATGCCATTAAGAGCGCGCAGACACAAGTAGAAGCACAGAACTTTGAAATTCGTAAAAATGTTCTGAAGTATGACGAAGTGATGAATCGTCAGCGCTTGGTTATTTACAGCGAACGAAATCGAATTCTTGACGGTGAAGATGTTGCCGAACATATTCAAAATTTCATGCACGACACTATTGATGCTTATGTGTTGGCTGCAACTGCTGAAGGTTACCCAGAAGATTGGGATTACGACACACTTTGGACAGCACTAAAAACTTTGTACCCAATAACTTTGACCGTTGAAGACGTTGTAAAAGAAGCTGGCGGATCAAAAGAAGATATCAGCGCAGATTTCTTATCTGAGTTACTTCATAATGACATTGATAAGGCATACAAAGCCCGCGAAGCTTCGCTAACGCCAACAGTGATGCGAGAACTAGAACGCCGCGTTATTTTGACTGTGCTTGACCGCAAGTGGCGCGAACATTTATACGAGATGGATTACCTAAAAGAAGGTATCGGCCTTCGCGCGATGGCCCAAAAGGATCCGTTAGTTGAATACCAGCGTGAGGGTTATGACTTATTCATGGCCATGATGGATGCAATCAAGGAAGAATCTGTTGGCTTCCTATTCAACGTTGAAGTTAAAGTTTCGACACAAAAAGATTTTGATGGAGATGGCAAAGTCGACGAAGTTCAAGTTGAAGCTAAGGGTCTTGACGCTACCCAAACACCAACTCAACTTTCTTACTCAGCACCGTCAGAAACTGGTGAAGTTAAATCGACGGTCACTCGTACTACTTCATCTGAATTTG
>CAYVZD010000019.1:10167-13193 GCA_964456135.1 uncultured Bifidobacterium sp. | reverse complement strand
TCAGAAACTGGTGAAGTTAAATCGACGGTCACTCGTACTACTTCATCTGAATTTGAAAATGTTGGTCGAAACGATGAGTGTCCATGTGGATCCGGTAAAAAATACAAGAAATGTCACGGAGACCCAGCTAATCGTTAAGTCGTTTGCTGCATTCAAATGATTAGCGAAAAACAGGCAATTAAGTTACTTAAATTCTTTTTACTTGCCCTTTTTATCTTGTTCACAGTTTTGCAAACTTTATCTTTTCCCGGTCAGTTCAGATACATGGCGCAGACTTCACCTAATGATGCGCATTTACGCTGGCCATTAACTTTTGCTGTTGGATTTGTATTTCTTTGTGCCCAAGTAGTGATTATTTCTATTTGGAAAATAATGACTCTAATTGAACAAGAAAAATTATTCTCGCAACAAGCGCTGGTTTGGTTTGACCGGATTATGTATTCGATTGGCGGCGCCAGCCTGCTTCCGATCGGAGCACTTTGTTTTCTATTTATCTACGGAGATGATCCTGGATTACCGATGGTAATGATTACTTTGTTAACTTTTTTAACCGTCTTACTGCTGATCACCAGGGTGCTAAAGGCACGGACTGAAAAAGTTATTTCGCTACTTGAACAGCGCTAAGTATCAAAATAAATTTTTGAAAATTAAAAACCCCAAACGATAGAAGTGGCGCGCCATTTTCCATCCAACCCTTCTAGTCGCATTGCAAGCGCAAACGATCTATTTGTAGTGCCAAAAACTGCGCTAACTTCAGCAACACCATCATCTGTTTCATGAACATGAATACTTCGCACAATAAGTTTGGGAAATCTTTTTCGTTTAAGCGCTAACTTCAAGCCGGTCATTGCTTCGGGAGTAATCCACCTAATTAATTGACTGGGTGAGCGATTGCCATTGAGTATTTCAATCAATACTTGCACAAGCTGCCTGGACCATTGGGTAGCTGATGGCAATTCAGTTCTGCTGGTTGGTCGCATATCAAAATCAGTTGGCTTTAGTTCTGTGACGCGTGGGGATAAGTAGTTAACTGGCTGTTTGACTGGCCATTCAAAGGGCAGCGTTTCTTGAAGTCCGTATTTGGTGCGCTTTGGCAGTGCAATAACGTTTGCTGTTGCTTGGTAGTTAGCAAAGGGCACCGGCAGTGCATAAATTTCTGCGTTCATAAATCCTCCGAACATCAAAGTGAAATCTAGGTCTGTAGGGCAGTTCTATGACTGCCGAAAAACTAGGTCAAGAGGGAATAGTTATTTTTTACTTTTCTGTGGATAACTAATGCAGTTGCATTTGTTAAACGGGAAAAATTTTCAGATGGATAAACCCAAGTTAGCCAGTGCAGAGCTAAACATTTTGGCTCAAGTAGATGAGATTCTTGACCAAGCTGCCCAAGACATAAAAGTCGAAAGTCGAATTCAAAAACTTCTCGAAGTTAGCCAAATAGTTAAGGATCAACAAGAAACCGTAGATTTAATCGACCGGATTCGAAATACAGAAGGCCAAATAAAAATTGCCTTCACTCAAAAAGAGTTACCAAATGTAATCGGAGAAGTTCAATTCACTTCTGATGAATTTTTAGTGTTAAAACAAGGAAATACCAAGTATCTAATTGCATTAAATCAAGTTGAAATTATTTCTGGCGTAGATGAAAAAGCAGTCTTTCGAACGACAAATTACCAAGTAAACACTCCATTACTTTGGCTAAAGAATTTGATCGACGATTGCAAGTTAGTCACTGTGCAATTAATAAGCGGTAGAGCAATTTCTGGGCAAATTAGTCGGTTCAATTCAGACCATTTAGATCTAGTCAGCGCATCGCAGATAAATCTAATTCCATTTAATTCAATTGTGTATTTAAGAAGTAGTAATGAAGCGAACTAAATTAAGTAAACCAAAACGCTCAATTCGAGATTTTAGATTGTGGCTTGGCGTACTTTTCATAGCCGTTTCTATTGTGCTGACGCAGAATGTTTTAAATAAAGCCACAGCAAGATCACAAGCCGTCATTGTTACTAATGAAATACCAGCTGGAAGCGTTATTTCTCAGGATGATTTAAAAACAGTAAATGTAGTTTTACCGCAGCAAGTTAAGGCGATTAGTGATTTGACTGAGGCCGTAGGTACAACAGCTACTCGTGACTTATTTATTGGCGATGTATTAACCAGCGATTCACTTAGTTCGAAAACAAATCTGAATGTTCGGTTAGTCAGCGTGCCAATTCGAGCTGGACATTTACCCAAACTAGATACAGGTCAGCTCGTTGATATTTGGATGACACCGTCAACAGATGGAATGGCACTACCTGGTCCAGCTCAGTTATTGATTTCGCAGGCAGCAATAAGTGATATTCCAGAGGGCATTGACCCAACTTTAGATACTGCGGTGACATTACTTATCCCAAATACTCAAGTACAAGTGTTAGTCCAAGCTATGCGAGATGGCGTTATCGACGTTGTCGCACTTCCGCAGAATCGTCGGTAAGCCAAATGATTAATGCGATTGTGGCGATCGGCCAAACTGATTGGGAAGCAAAGTTTGTTAGCGGGTTAACTCATCCGATGACCGGGATTCAAGTCCAACGTCGTTGTGTAGATGCGGTCGATGTACTTGCGGTAATCAAAGTTTTGTCATGTGATGCCGTAATAATCTCTGATCACACTTTGCGTCTTGATGCAGAATTTATTGCGGAAGTTCAAAATCAAAATATTCGGGTAATTGCATTGACTGAAAAAGTGCAATTTTTTGAACAGTTAGGCGTAAAAGAGATTGTCTTACTAGACCCGACAAATCCACTGGCCGCGATTCCACTGATCAGTGCATTAGTCAAGGCCAACAAAATCGCACCCGATGTTGAAGCAGCCCCTACAGGTGAATTAATTTTTGTCGGGGGTTTTGGTGGCGGTACCGGCAAAACTCGATTAGCTGCTGAACTTAGTTTTCAGTTAGCTAACCAGGGCGATCGCACGCTGTTAATTGATGGGGATACATACGGTCCGGTTATGTTTCAACTTTTTGGCTTAGCACCTAC
>CAYVZD010000019.1:7786-10067 GCA_964456135.1 uncultured Bifidobacterium sp. | reverse complement strand
TTGATGGGGATACATACGGTCCGGTTATGTTTCAACTTTTTGGCTTAGCACCTACTGGTATCGGTTTGCTAGATATTTGTCGCAAGTTAGAGCGCAACACAGCAGAAGAAAAATTTCTCACCGCGGGTACTGCCAGCCTCTTTCCAAATCTGGATCTAGTTGGCGGAATAAGTAAAAGTTCTAGATGGATTGATTTACGCCTTGGAGTATTAAATGACTTTTGGCAGTTAAGCAAAGCCGAATACAAAAACATAGTTATTGACGGTGGGCCAATAACTGAAGTTGAACCGTTAATGGCGATTGAAACTGGAATACCAAAACGTAATCTAGTCGCAAATTCTGTCCTGCAAGCAAGTCAAAAAGTGATTTTGACATGTCGTGCACAAAGTCTGAGTGTGACCAAGTTAATCCGAGGTTTAGCTGAAAATACCAGCCTGTTCACCAATAAAGAACTAACTATCGCGGTGTTAGGAAGTCCCACGAAGAAACAAACGAAAGATTCACTTTATGCAATTGCAAGTCATACCGATTGTGACAATTTATTGGTTATTGAAAATGATGAAGTGTTAGTTGAGAAAGCTTTAGGCCAGAACAATTTAGTTAGCGCCTTGGCACCAAAGTCTCACTTAACTCATTCTTATGCTGAACTTGCCAAGGCAATCTTTAATTCAAATAACTTCACCGGAACATCTGGCAGATTTGATCGCATGTTTGCCAAGCGGCACGCATTAAACGGAGTTAGTTAATTACTTAAGTAAATCCTGAATTCGCGAAACGCCTTCAACTAAATCATCATCACCAAGTGCGTAAGACAAGCGAATGTAGCCCGGGGTACCAAAGGCTTCGCCTGGAACGACGGCAACTTCAACTTCATCAAGAATTAAGGTGGCTAATTCAGCTGATGTAGTTGGAGTTTTTCCGCGGAATGTTTTACCTAAAACATTTTTAACTGAAGGATAAACATAGAAAGCTCCTTCAGGTTCTGGGCAATTAATACCTTCAATTTCATTGAGCATTTTGGTAATAGTTTTGCGGCGCCGATCAAATGCAACTTTCATTTCATCTACGGCAGTTAAATCACCCGCGACAGCAGCCAAAGCTGCAATTTGAGAAATGTTGGCGACGTTTGAAGTGGCATGTGATTGTAAATTTGTTGCGGCTTTAACCACATCGTTTGGACCAATCATCCAGCCCACACGCCAGCCAGTCATGGCATAAGTTTTTGCAACACCATTAACCACAATGCAATTGTCTGCAAGTTCTGGAACTAAAACTGGCATCGAAGTAAATTCAGCATCGCCATAAACAAGGTGTTCGTAAATTTCGTCAGTGATAACCCAGATACCTTTTTCAACTGCCCATTGACCAATTGCTTCAACTTCAGCAGGTGAGTAGACAGCACCGGTTGGATTACTTGGCGAAACAAAAACTAATGCTTTAGTTTTTGGGGTTAGTGCTTTTTCAAGTTCAACAACTGATGTTCGGTACCCAGTTGATTCATCAGTCATAATTTCAACTGCTTTACCGCCAGCAAGTGCAATTGCTTCTGGGTAAGTTGTCCAATACGGCGCTGGTAGTAAAACTTCATCGCCTGGATCAAGCAAAGTTGCAAATGCGTTGTACAACGCTTGCTTACCACCGTTAGTAATTAGAACTTGACTGGCATCAATTTTGTAATTTGAATCGCGCAAAGTTTTCGCTGCAATTGCACTTTTTAGTTCTGGTAAACCACCAGCAGGGGTATAACGATGCCAACGTGGATCACGGCATGCAGCAACTGCAGCTTCAACAATGTAATCAGGAGTTGGAAAATCAGGTTCGCCCGCACCAAAACCAATCACCGGTCGACCGGCCGCTCTTAGCGCTTTAGCTTTGGCATCGACTGCAAGAGTGGCTGACTCGGCAATAGCGGAAATTCTGGCGGAAATTCGGGGTTTACTCACATAGATAAGTATTGTCTATGCGCAATATCTCGTGGTATTTGGCCTTTGAAATATCCCGTACACTTGACACACCGCACAAATCTTAGGCTTATTTCGGCATGCCCAAAATGACCTAACGATCTAAAGCAGGACCAAGGGTCGTGGCTCAATTGGTAGAGCACCGGTCTCCAAAACCGGCGGTTGGGGGTTCAAGTCCCTCCGGCCCTGCGAAGCGCTGAGGACTGAAGCATCTTTGATGCGAAGGATCGAAGCGTAGTAAGTACGGCTCGCTGAACAAGCGAGTAAGACGCAAACTGAAAGGCAAGACATGAGTGCAGCAACTGACGAGAAGGTTGGTT
>CAYVZD010000019.1:0-7686 GCA_964456135.1 uncultured Bifidobacterium sp. | reverse complement strand
AAGACGCAAACTGAAAGGCAAGACATGAGTGCAGCAACTGACGAGAAGGTTGGTTTCTTCCGTCGTATTCCGCTGTTCCTTCGTCAGGTATCTGCAGAATTACGCAAAGTTGTTTGGCCAACTAAGCCACAACTTGTTACGTACACAACTGTGGTTATTGTCTTTGTTGTTTTAGTTGCAATTTTGGTTTCAATTCTAGATTTAGCATTTGCTCGACTAATGCTTTTCGTTTTCGGATAAGTAGTAAGGAATTATTGTGACTGATCCGCAATTTATGGAAGCCGTTTCGGTGAAAGAAGACGCTGCACAAAACGAAGCAGAAACTTTCATGGATTCAGTAGACACTCCAATCGATAGCGATGCGGCGATCGAGACTGTTACTAATGACTGGAATGGCCAAGTCGATGTTGACGCTGAAGGTGAAGTCACAAGTGATTTAACTGGCGACTTAGCAAACGATAACTCTTTTGATCTTTCAGAAATTGTTGAACAAGAATTATCTTCAGATGCAGCTAGCGAGTCAGCCGATGCGGCCGAAGAAGAATTAGCGCAATCATCTGCAAACGAAGAGGAAGATCCAATTGCCGCATTCCGCACTCGCCTAGAGTCACAGTTTGGCGATTGGTATGTAGTTCATTCATATGCAGGTTTTGAAAACCGAGTTAAGCAAAATCTTGAAACTCGTACAGTCTCGATGAATATGGAAGATTACATTTACGAGATTGCAGTTCCACAAGAAGAAGTAACTGAAATTAAAAATGGTGTGCGAAAGCAAGTAAAGCGCAACAAATTCCCAGGATATGTACTTGTCCGCATGGATTTAACAGACGAGTCATGGGGTGTAGTTCGCCACACTCCTGGGGTAACTGGATTCGTTGGTCAAGGGCATAACCCAGCACCACTTTCATTTGAAGAAGCATTTGAAATGCTACGACCTTCAAAAGAAAAGCCAGTTGCAACGGTGGCTTCAGCTGCTGCTTCAAAGGCAAAGGCCAAAGCTACTCCTGGTGCGCCGGCACCAAAGATCGATATCGATCTAAGTATTGGCGACTCTGTAACAGTTGTAGATGGACCATTTGCAACATTGCACGCAACGATTTCCGAGATCAACTTGGATGCACAAAAGGTCGTTGGTCTCGTAGAGATCTTCGGTCGCGAAACTCCTGTGGAACTTGGCTTCAACCAAATCCACAAGAACTAAGAAACAAAAGAAAAAGGACGCATAAGACATGGCACCAACAAAAAAGGTCGTCGGTCTGATCAAGCTACAGATCAAGGCTGGTGAAGCAAACCCTGCTCCACCAGTTGGTCCTGCGCTAGGTCAGCACGGCGTCAACATCATGGACTTCTGCAAGGCGTATAACGCTGAAACAGAAGGTCAACGTGGTCAGGTAATCCCAGTAGAAATTTCGGTTTATGAAGACCGTACTTTTACTTTCGTTACCAAGACTCCTCCAGCTGCAAAGTTAATCCTTAAGGCAGCCGGTATCGAAAAAGGTTCAGGTGTTCCACACACGAACAAAGTTGCAAACATCACCAAAGACCAGGTGCGCGAAATCGCCCAGACTAAATTGGTTGACTTGAATGCAAACGACATTGATGCCGCAATGAAAATTATTGAAGGTACAGCTCGCTCAATGGGCGTTACCGTAAGTAATTAACTAGACCAAATAACCACACCAGTGGGAGAACCTGCTTCAGGTTCGCACCACGAACTCCATAGAAAAGGGAGAAAGAAATGAAGCGAAGTAAGGCTTACCGGAACACCGCGGCCAAAATTAATAAAGATGAGCAATACAGTCCGCTAACCGCAGTTCGTATTGCTAAAGAAGGTGCAACTAGCACCAAGTTCGACCAGACTGTTGAAGTTTCGATGCTGCTAGGTATCGATCCACGTAAAGCAGACCAAATGGTTCGAAGCACAGTTAACTTGCCACATGGCACCGGAAAGACCGCACGCGTCCTGGTCTTTGCAGGTGGACAAAAGGCAGATGAAGCTCGCGCAGCAGGTGCTGACTATGTCGGCGTCGATGAATTAATCGACAAAGTTGCTGGCGGCTGGACTGACTTCGATGCAGTGGTAGCAACTCCAGATCTAATGGGTAAAGTCGGCAAGCTCGGTAAGGTGCTTGGTCCACGTAACCTCATGCCAAACCCAAAGACTGGAACAGTAACGCTAGACGTGGCGAAGGCAGTTGAAGATATCAAGGGCGGAAAGATTGAATTCCGTGTTGATAAGCACTCAAACTTGCACTTCATCATTGGCAAGGCATCATTCTCAGAAAAGCAGTTAGTTGAAAACTACGCTGCTGCTCTTGATGAAGTACTGCGCGTTAAGCCATCATCTTCGAAAGGCCGCTACATCAAGAAAGCAGTACTTTCGACAACCATGGGACCTGGCCTCCAGCTAGATACCAACAAAACCAGCAACCTATTAGCTGAAGACGAATAATTAAGCGTTTCTGGGCTCTGTAGCGATTTTGACCGCAGAGCCCAGAAAGCCTAAAGTTAGTCAAGAACAAACCGAAGACCGCCGGTCATCACCTAACTAGGTGAGGCTAAGGCTCCAGAACTGGAGCGCCAGCGCAGGTGAGTATAGAAGTAAGTGTTTAAACACTTTATTTATGCCTCGCTTGCGCGGGGCTTTTTTTATGGAGCGACCTACAAAAGGAGCACCATGGCACGCGCTGACAAGGCAGCTGCAGTTGCAGAAATCACGGAAGAATTCCGTGCTTCAAACGCTGCAGTATTGACCGAGTACCGCGGTTTGACCGTGGGTCAGTTAAAGGAACTACGTCGTTCACTTGGACCTGACACCACATACGCCGTTGTTAAGAACACACTTTCAAAGATCGCTGCTAAAGATGCAGGTGTTGAAGGCTTTGACTCATTACTTCAAGGTCCAACCGCAATTGCATTCATTAAGGGCGATCCAGTAACTGCAGCAAAGGGACTAGATACCTTCGCTAAAGAAAATCCACTTCTTGTAATCAAGGGCGGAATCATGGATGGCAACATCTTGACCGCTGATGATCTTAAGAAGTTAGCCAAGCTTGAATCACGTGAAGTATTGCTATCTAAAGTTGCTGGTGCTGCAAATGCTGCACTTGCAAAAGCTGCTGCACTATTCCAAGCACCACTATCAAAGACTGCTCGTACTATCGCTGCGCTTGAAGCCAAAGGTGGCGCTTCCAGCACCGCTGGCGCTCCAGCTGCTGCAGAGGTAGCACAGTCAGCTGAAGAAGTTTCTGCTCCCGCAGAAGAGACCGCTGAAACCGTCGCTAGCGACGTTGTGACAGCGGAAGAAGTAAATTCTGAATCGGCGTCCGCTGACTCAGATGCAGAAGAAACAACTGAGGGCTAGGCCCCTCAAAGTCACTTACAAAGTGTGAGTGATTAAACCGGGCCTTAAAGCCCCAAACCGGAAGGACGCCGAAATGGCAAAGCTAAGCACAGATCAGTTGATCGATGCATTCAAGGAACTAACTCTGATTGAACTTTCAGAATTCGTTTCACAGTTCGAAGAAGTATTCAACGTAACCGCAGCAGCTCCTGTTGCAGTTGCAGCAGCAGCTCCAGCAGCTGGTGGCGGCGACGCAGGTGCCGGCGCAGCTCAAGATACTTTCGATGTAATTCTTGAAGATGGCGGCGCACAGAAGATTGCCGTTATCAAGGAAGTACGCGCACTAACCAACCTAGGTCTAAAGGAAGCTAAGGATCTAGTTGAAGGTGCACCAAAGCCAGTTCTTGAAGGTGCAAAGAAAGATGCAGCAGAAGCTGCTAAGGCACAACTAGAAGGCGCTGGCGCAAAAGTTACTCTTAAGTAATTTTCGTTAGTTCTAAAAAGAGGCGGTTCCAATTGGAATCGCCTCTTTTAGTTCCATCTCAATTAAGTTTTCACCTGGTACTTTTGCCAAGCCTTTGCAGCGCAAAATCCAACTACTTCGTAAAGTTGAGTCGTGACTCAAAATCTCGCTGACCGCCGTCTATTACTTGTCCATGCACATCCAGATGATGAATCCATTACATCCGGTGCAACGATGGCTAAGTATGTAAGCGAAGGCGCGCAGGTAACGCTAGTAACTTGCACACTTGGCGAAGAAGGCGAAATTCTTGTTCCCGGATTGGCACATCTAGCCTCAAGTAAAGACGACAAATTAGGCGAACACCGGATAACCGAACTAGCCGCTGCGATGAAAATTCTTAACGTCACGGACTGGCGTATTTTGGGTGGGCCAGGAACTTATCGAGATAGTGGCATGATCGGAACGCCTCCGAATGAGCGCAAAGATAACTTTTGGCAAGCCGACTTACTTGAAGCCACAAAACATTTAGTGAAAGTAATTCGCGAGGTTAAACCACAAGTATTAGTTACTTATGACGATTTTGGTGGGTATGGACACCCTGATCACATCCAAGCACACAGAGTTGCAACGTATGCGGTTACTTTGGCTGCAGTGCCTAGTTTTGGGTTAGACCTTGGAAAGCCTTGGGAAGTGCAAAAAGTTTATTGGACTGCATTTCCCAAGAGCGTAATGAAAGCTGGCATCGAGGAATTAAAAGCAAAAGGAGACACTTCTGATTTTGCTACCCAAGATCCAGATGACTTACCTTTTGCTTGTGATGATTCGTTAATTACCACCAGCATTGATGCTGGTGAGTTCGCCGATGCAAAGTTAGCTGCGTTAGCTGCACATGAAACGCAGATCAGCACAGACGATTCATTTTTTGCGCTATCAAACAATTTAGGCACCCGAGTTATGGGAGTTGAGTACTATCGAATTGCTAAAGGGAAAATTAGTGAGCCATTTAATGAACAAGGCCATGAAATCGATTTATTCAATGGTGTGAATTGATGCGAAAACTGCGTAATTGGTTACCAGGTTTTATCGTAGGAATTTTGGCTAGTGCAGTTGCAGGTTTTGTACATGCAGATCGAATTAAAGTTTCGGATCAGCCAATTTATTTTGGCTTAGCTTTAGCACCACTTTTTTTGCTCGCCACTCAAAGATGGTTGATGAATGCCTACCAAAATCGAATTTCTGGAATCGCTTTTTTCGTTGCTTGGTTATTGGTATCTGTTCGCTTAGCAATCCCGAATTCTGGGGGAGACTTGGCATTGGCAGCCAATTGGTTCTCGACGGTTTATCTTGGGGTTACCGCCTTAGTTCTGTCCATGAGTATGGTGTTTTCGCCCAGGTTAAATAGGCAGTAAATAAAACTCAATCGACCCTAATGGGCAAAATCTTAAAAAGCAGAGTAGCGTTAAGTTACTAAAAGAATTGTTGGAGGAAAAGTGACTTACGTAATCGCACTCCCATGCGTAGACCTTAAAGACAAGGCATGTGTTGAAGAATGCCCAGTCGACTGTATTTATGAAGGTGACCGCATGCTTTACATTCATCCAGATGAATGTGTTGACTGTGGCGCTTGCGAACCAGTTTGCCCAACAGAAGCAATTTTTTATGAAGATGATTTGCCAGAAGAGCACGCAAAGTTTGCGCAAATCAACAAAGATTTCTTTGCCACACTTGGTTCACCAGGTGGTGCGTCAAAAGTTGGCAAGACAAGCAATGACCCTGAATTTGTAAAGTCGTTGCCTCCGCAGGAGCACTAAAACTGTTTACTCCGCTTGCCTCGGGTCTTCCTGATTTTCCCTGGGATCGAATTGCTGGTGCTGGCGACAAAGCTCGTTCGCACAAAAATGGAATTATTGACTTATCAATTGGCACACCAGTCGATGATGTCCCAAAAGTAATTCAAGAAGCACTTGCAAAAAATGCAAATGCACCCGGGTATCCAACTGCTGCTGGAATCGAACCGTTACGACAAGCCTGGGTTGACTGGGTTAAATCTGTTACCGACTGTCATTTAACTATTAATCAAGTTGCTCCAACTCTTGGCTCGAAAGAATTAGTAGCCTGGCTACCAACTATTTTTGGTTTAAAAAAAGGAAGTACGGTAGCAATTCCGGAACTGGCGTATCCAACTTATGCAGTTGGCGCCATGATGGCACATGCAGATGTGCAGACTTATCAAACTGCTTCTGATATCGGTGACAGTGTTGATTTAATTTGGGTTAATACACCAAGCAATCCAACTGGCCAGGTTTTGTCGGTTGATGAATTACGTGAATTAGTAACGCGTGGCCGCCAAATAGGTGCACCAATTGTTTCTGATGAGTGCTACATCGAATTAGGTTGGTCAACAGAACCAGTTTCTGTTTTAGATCGCAGGGTTAATGAGGGCGACTTAACTGGGATTTTGGCGGTACATTCACTTTCAAAAAGATCAAATCTAGCTGGCTATCGATCAGGTGCAGTATCTGGTGATCAAGAATTAATTAATCACATAGTTGGTTTGCGAAAGCATGCCGGCATGCTGATGCCAACACCAGTGCAACATGCAACTATTGCTGGCTTAGGTGACACCAAACATGTGGCCAGCCAAAAAGCGATTTATGGTGCAAGACGTGATGTACTTCACACGGCATTGGTAAATGCTGGATTTGAAATTAGTCACTCTGAAGCTGGCCTGTATTTGTGGGCAACTCGAGGAGAAGATTGCTTCGCCACAGTTGATTGGTTAGCTACTCGAGGAATATTGGTTGCACCTGGTGACTTTTACGGAGCCGCTGGGGCTAAGCATGTACGTGTGGCATTCACCGCAACTGATGAACGCATTAGCCAGTTTGCTGCCAGATTAAGTGAATAATTAACGTCGCTGTAACTTGCCCGATTGGGCAGGGCTAATGGTGGTGGAGTAAATTTGAGCCATGTCTGAAGTAACCCTGAAACATGATTCTGGCGAAATTGCGCTTAAAGAAGTTCCAGCCACAGTCGGTTCATCTGGTTTAGACATTTCAGGATTACTCAAAGAAACCAGTCATGTAGCTCTTGATCATGGTTTTATGAACACTGCCTCATGTTCATCTGCAATTACTTACATTGATGGCGATAAAGGTATCTTGCGTTATCGCGGATATCCAATTGAACAATTAGCAGAACAAAGTACATTTTTAGAAACTTCTTATTTATTAATTTATGGAACTTTACCAACTCCGGCTCAGTTAGCTGAGTTTGAAAACAACATCAGCAAACACACTATGGTGCACGAAGAACTGCGTCGCTTCTTTGATGGTTTTCCTCGTGATGCGCACCCAATGCCAGTTTTAAGTTCGGCAGTGAGTGCGCTTTCAACTTTCTACCAAGATTCACTTGACCCTTTTGATCCACAGCAAGTTGAGATTTCGACAATTCGGTTAATGGCAAAAGTTCCTACTTTGGCGGCTTATGCGCATAAGAAAACTATTGGTCAGCCTTACATGTATCCAAATAATGACTTGGGATATGTGGCTAATTTCTTAGCAATGACATTCGGGGTTCCAGCCGAAAAGTACATCGTTGATGAATCAATAGTTAAAGCCCTAGACATGCTGTTTATTTTGCACGCTGATCATGAGCAAAATTGTTCGACTTCAACTGTGCGACTAGTTGGTTCGTCACACGCCAACTTATTTGCGTCAATCTCGGCAGGAATCAACGCATTATTTGGTCCGCTACATGGTGGTGCTAATCAATCAGTGCTTGAAATGCTCACCGAAATTCATGAGTCCGATGATTCAGTCGAAGATTACATAAAGCGGGTAAAGAATAAAGAAGCCGGAATTAAGTTGATGGGCTTTGG
>CAYVZD010000018.1:0-18266 GCA_964456135.1 uncultured Bifidobacterium sp. | reverse complement strand
TTTGGATTAGTTGCATATCCAATTTCAGTGCGCACACTTGGCATTCGAGTTAGACGCAAGATGTCCCAGGTTTTGCCATGGGCTTGATTGTCCGAAAGCGATGTGCGACTGGAAATTTCTTCTTGGATTAACTCAGCAAACTGCAACCCAGTTGCTGACCGCGAGAACTCGTGGCCAAAGTAATAACTTGATACTCCGCTAGCGCGATCATTTTGATATCTATCCATGGATATTGAAAGAACTAAATCAGCATTTTGTTCATTAGCAAAAGCGGCAGCAGCTCGCTCACCTTGACTTGCTGAATCTTTACTTCGAGTTAGTAGCACCAAAGTTCCAAGCGCTGCCAAGCGACCCTCAAGCCGGCTGGCGATATCCCAACAAACATCGGCAATCGAAATATTTTGGCCAATCAAATTTGCTTCAATCGCAGCTGGCTCAATAACCACAGTGGCAGTCTCTAAAGTGCGGGTACGGCCAAAGCTATCCCACATAGCTAGTTCACGAAGGTGCTCATGGCTGCCACCAGTAACTGTGCGGTCTAACCGTTCCATGGCTCGAAATACTTCGGGGCCACAAATTCCGTCTGCTCGAAGTCCAACGTTTGCCTGGAATTCACGTACGCAACGGTCGGTGTCTTTGCCAAAAATTCCATCTACCCGATCAACAGCAAAACCAAGTTGGCCGAGTCGTTGTTGTAATTGAGCAACATCTTCGCCATGAATTAAATGACCAGGTGTGTAGGTGAGTACTCGGTCACCAAGTTTCCACCTGGCTTCATCTAATCGGCGTAGTGTCCGAGGCCCAACGATTCCGTCAACCGTTAGGCCCCGACTTTGTTGGAAAACGCGAACAGCAGCAAAGAGCTCATCATCGAATATTTCGCTCGATCCACTCTGGGCAGGCAATAGCCCAAGTTGAACGAGACGATCACGGACCTCTTTAACTGCTGGTCCTATGTCGCCGCGCTTTAAAATCACGGCTGACATTATTTATTAAATATATTCAGCCAAGTCGGCAAGTAATGCAGCTTTGGGCTTAGCACCAATAATTTGCTTAACTACTTGACCGTTTTGATAAACATTTAAAGTTGGGATTGAAGTTACGCCATAGTTAGCAGCTAGAGCTGGATTTTCATCCACATTTAATTTGGCAATCATTAACTTTTCGCCATGTTCAGCCGCGATTTCGTCAAGGATTGGAGCGACCATGCGACATGGACCACACCATTCAGCCCAAAAATCGACTAGAACTGTTTTGCTATTGGTCAGCACTTCTTTGCCAAAGTTGGCTTCATTGACAACTACTGCAGCCATCATTTCTCCTAATGTTGTGGTTTAAGCATAGATCGTTAGCAACTTCAGTAGTTACAAACTACCCGTGCAAATTTGATAAAAATCTTTCGGCATCAAGTGCAGCTGCACAGCCCGAGCCCGCTGCGGTAATTGCCTGGCGGTAGGTGTGGTCAACTAAATCACCTGAGGCAAAAACACCTGAAAGGTTTGTGGCGGTCGAGCCTGGCTTTACCAGCACATAACCTTCAGAATCTAAATCGACCTGGCCTTTAATTAGTTCAGATCGAGGATCATGGCCAATGGCTACGAATAAGCCGGTGATGGCTAGTTGGCGAGTTTCGCCAGTTACAGTGTCACGCAATGTGGCGCCAGATAATTTCACGTCACCATGTAATTCAACGACTTCGCTATTCCAAGCAAAGTTAATTTTTGGATCTTTATGCGCGCGCTCAGCCATAATTTTTGAAGCGCGTAATTCGCCGCGGCGGTGAATCAAGGTAACAGATTTAGCAAACCGAGTTAAGAAAGTTGCTTCCTCAACAGCTGAATCGCCACCCCCGACAACTGCAATATCTTGATCGCGGAAGAAAAAACCGTCGCAAGTTGCACACCATGAAACGCCATGGCCAGATAATTCTTTTTCACGCGGGATACCTAATTCGCGGTAACCCGAACCCATAGCCAAAATAACCGAATGTGCTCGATATTCTTTTCCGGATCCATCCCAAACAGTTTTGACTGGACCAGTTAAATCAACTTTTGTTACATCATCAGTAATTAGCTGGGCACCAAAACGTTTTGCTTGCGCTTTCATGTTGTCCATCAGCATTGGACCCATGATGCCTTCAGGAAAACCAGGAAAGTTTTCTACCTCGGTGGTATTCATCAAGGCACCACCAGCAGTGACAGCGCCTTCAAATACGATCGGTTTGAGTTGTGCTCGAGCTGCATAAATTGCTGCGGTGTAACCCGACGGGCCAGAACCAATAATGATTACATCGACAATTTCAGCTGACACGGTAAATCCTTTAATTATTAACTAGCGCAAATAGTTTATCTAGCGCCCTAAATATAACCGTGGCAGGCCGACAGTTATTCCAGCCGGACCTATTGGTCTGCATGAAAGTTATTTGCCTAAGTTATTGCTTAATAATCTCTTTAAAGTTACTAACTTCTCTCACTTGCATCTGTTTAGCAGTCAGGTAATAAATACCAAAGAAAGTTGTGGCCATAGTTAATAGCTGCAAGAAAACACCCAGCGTATTTTCTGGAGTGAGCCTGGTTAAGAGCTGAGTTAGTGCCCAAGAAATCCCACTTGCAATTAAAACTGCAACACTGACTCGAACTAAATGTTGTGTTTGTTTTGCAGTATTTATATCAACATCGAGTCTAGACACGAGGCGCCAAGTAAATAACCAAACTGCGATGTAAGAGATTGAATATGCAAAAGCAAGTGCAGCAACTTTATTTTCGGTATCAACCCGAATAAACAAAAATGTACCAAGCGTTAGATGCAATAAATTGAATCCCACATTTATTAAAAATGGAGTTTTGGTATCTTCGCGCGCATAAAAACTTCGTAGCAACACATAAAACATAGAAAAAGCAGGCAACCCGATTGCAAACATTGCAGCAACTTTGCCGACTGCTTGACCTTGTTCAGCAGTCGAGGCACCATAGCCGTACAAAAACTGTCCAATTCGATTTCCAGCTAAAAACAAAATTGCTGCTAACGGAACTATGAAAGCCACCACTGTACGCATCGCAGAGGCCAACTCAGAGTTGAAACTTTCTCGATCTAAATCATGTGCGTATTTGCTGAGTCGCGGTAGTAATGCTGTGACTATCGATACGGTGATAATTGAGTGCGGCAACATCATCATTAGCTGAGCTTTTTGATAAGACGTAAATCCATTAGCAACTAAGTTTTCATTGCGCGCTAAGACGTTTGCGTAAGTAGTTAAGTTGGAAAGAATTAAAAACGAAACCTGATTGACTATTACAAAACCAATAGTCCAAATCGCCAAGTCAGCAATTTTGCCTAGCCCACTTCCGCGAAAGTTAAGCGTCGGATTAAAGCGATAACCAGCTTTTGATAGGGCCGGTAACAGTATTAGTGCTTGAACGATAACCCCAAGTGTTGTGCCAGCCCCTAACAAGTAAATCTGCGAAGTACTAACAGTTTCGGTGGTTGGAACTTGATCAGAAATTACTAAGAATGCCAGTGCGGTAATAATGACGATGACATTATTTATGATCGGCGCAAACATTGGTAAGACAAATACATCTCTGGCATTAAGTACTTGAGATGCAATGGTGTAAACACCATAGAAAAAAACTTGTGGAATAAACCACATTGCAAATAAAGTTGCGATTTTGAAATCTTGGGCTGACCAAGAATCGGTTGCATAAAGGCCAACCAAACTTCCAGCAAAAATAACACCTAGTGTGACAATTACTAGTAGAACTAGTCCAATAAAAGAAAGTAATTGATCTGTGAATTGCTGACCACCGTCAGCATCATCTTTCATGTGCCTAACTAGTGCCGGTATAAATACTGCATTGATTGCGCCGCCGGCAATCAAAATGTAAATAATATTTGGCAAACTATTTGCTACCGAATACGTATCAGCAAAAATCGCAGTACCGATTGCCGCTACTAAAGCTATATCGCGAAAAATACCAGTGATGCGACTAGTTAAGGTGCCAATTGCCATGCCCGAAGTTTGGCCAAAAGGATTAACTATTTTGCGCACTAATTACCTAGCTCGAAGTGTTTTCTCGTCTGCGTTTAACTACATTGCTTATGGAAAGCAGAATCAGCAAGCCAAAAGCAACTAACACCAATGTACGGGCCAATCCTTGATATTCAGCGGATGAAATCTGGATCAATTTTGCTTTGCCAAACTGCTGGCCATTTGGTGCATAAAGTTTGGCAGTCACATTCAAAATACCCTCATTAACTAAAGTCACATTCATTGGCACAGTAACTCGTTTGCCAAACGGAACAGTTATAAGCGCAGATGGCTCACTTTTAAAGAGTGAAGTTTGTGGACTAGTTAATGCAATAGAAACTGTTATGTCTCGGTCACTTTGATTCACAATTGTGATCGGAATTTCAGTTTCCCCGCTAGATACGGTGACATTTTTAGAAGATTCAATTGAAACTAAATCTTGATAGCTACTGAGCAATAATTCATTTTCAACTAAAAATTCTGCAGCTTGAAGTCCGCTTTCCCAAAGTGAACTAAAGCCACGAAGTCTGGCCAAACTAAAGGCATCAGCATAATTTGGATCTGTGAATATCGAGGCCGTGCGCACGGCATCAGCCAAAATTGAATCTCCAGTATCAAGTAATTCTGGACTAAACGGATCAACATCGTATTGAGTGTTTGCGGCGAAGTTTGCCGTTGGTTCTGCTGTCGATAGTGGAGCAATTGGTGCAACAGTCAACCAAGTTTTTCCAATTAGTTCTGAGTACAACGAACGTAATTCATTCTCTGCCGGTTGCCAGTCAGCCGGAGTTAGCACAATGGAATTCTTGATTTGTCCGATAGACGCCAAAGTTAGTGAACTTATTAAACAATTACGATTTTGAAATTGACCAACCAAATCAGAGTTACTACGTAAGCAATTTGAAGTAGCTCGATCACTGACTAAAGATGTTGTTTGATCAACAACAACTTTTGCTTCGACGTTTGCATAGATATCACCGGTTAAAAATTCATTAGAAACAATTGGCACCACACCAAGTTCACCTAACCGGTTAATTGCTTGAGTAGTTAGGTTCCCATCTGGCGGTGCTAAAACTAGATTATTTTTTCCAGAAAACTGTTGACTACGAACAACTAAGTTAATTAAGTCTTCATCACGTGATGAATCCAAAAGTCGAGAGACATCCGGCTGACTATAAATACTCGAAATAGATTTTCCGGAAATTTCAGTAAGTAAATTTGAAAGGACTAGAGCTTGTTCTTGTAAGTCGGTATTAGCCAATTCAGCTAGCCACTGATATAAAACAGGATCTACAACCCAAGTAATTTCTAGGTCTCTGGCATTAGTAATTAACGATGTGAGCCGATTTAGTTCGTCGACATCAGAACGGTAAAAACCACCATTAGCTAAATGGCGATTTAGTGTTGAAAGCTGAACAGCAAAAATTGTGTTCATTACATTTATTGCCGGAGCAGTAAATAAAGGTATGGCAACTACATCTGAGCTAAATCTTGAGTCGGTATATGCGTTAACACCCAACCCATAAAGACCATTTGAAAAAGTTAAGACATCATCAGCGAAAAACGTGATATTCCAGTTAGCTTTACTATTTGCCTGGACTTTGCGAAGCTTCGCAAAGTAATTTGATTCAGTTAGATTTGCGTTGTCACGACTTTCATAAAAACGAGAAAGCGCATATTTACTCACTATTTGATTTTCGGTACCAACCACAATTCGAATATCTTTAATTTCAGTTGAACCATTATTGATTAATTCGCCTTCCATCCGAATTACATATCTATTGGTGTTCGAATCTAAAGTCACACTAATGTTTGAAATTCGCACTTGCGCATTCTCAGTTGCAGCATTGGCCGGACTTAATCCAGATATAGAGGCGAAAATAAATGTGGCAGTCGCAACTAAGTAAGTGAAAAACTTCTTAGTGCGTAGGCGATTAATAGAATTTGCCACAAATAAAGAATACTTGGCTAATTTAAGCCTTATTTTTTAACGTTAAATACATAGCTAACATTTCAATGTTTACTCGACTTTTGTTAAAGCAAATAGGCTATTACTCGTAATGAATGAGCAAGTCGCCCCAGAAAAAATCGCTACACAATTAGTTCGTGATGCGTTAACAAGCTTGCCTGACGCTATTGAGTTAGGTGAGTTATTTAAGGCTGCTGGTTTTGATCTAGCTTTAGTTGGCGGAAGCGTCCGCGATCTAATTTTGCAAAGAGACTTGGGTGATTTAGATTTCACGACTCCAGCAACGCCAGAACAAATCGTCAAAATAACTAAACCCTGGGCAGATTCAGTTTGGGATTTGGGAATGGAGTTTGGCACTGTTGGGGTACGCAAAAATAATCAAGTCTTTGAAATTACGACTTATCGAAGTGAAGTTTATGTTTCAGATAGCCGAAAACCTACAGTTAAATTCGGTACAGACATCAGTGAAGATCTAGTCCGGCGCGATTTCACAATTAATGCAATGGCGGTAATGCTGCCAACTTTCGAGTTCGTAGATTTATTTGGCGGCATTAACGATTTAGTAAAACGATTAATCAGAACTCCTCGAGAAGCCGAACTTTCATTTTCTGAAGATCCATTGCGAATGATG
This sequence comes from uncultured Bifidobacterium sp., assembly GCA_964456135.1. GTDB lineage: Bacteria > Actinomycetota > Actinomycetes > S36-B12 > UBA5976 > UBA5976. The sequence goes on along the minus strand of CAYVZD010000018.1, from coordinate 11,639 downwards.
CGGGCAGCTCGATTTGCCAGTCAACTTGAATTCACTCCCGTCGCTGACGTAATTATTGCAATTACAGATATGCGTGAGCGTATTCAAATTGTTTCGGCTGAACGAGTACGCGACGAGTTCACAAAATTAATTATGGGATCTAACCCAATACAGGGTTTAGAAATTTTAATTGGAACTAAATTAGCGGATGAAATAATTCCTGAGCTACCAGCCTTGCAACTTGAAATTGACGAGCATCACAAACATAAAGATGTTTATGAACACAGCTTGAAAGTATTAAGTCAAGCAATTGACCTCGAAGCAATACATGAACCAAGTTGCGAACCAGATTTAGTTTTACGGTTAGCTGCGTTATTGCATGACATCGGTAAGCCAAAGACTCGAAAGTTTGAATCGGGTGGTGGTGTTAGTTTTCACCATCACGAGGTTGTCGGTGCCAAAATTGCCCGCAAAAGACTAGCTGCAATGCGGTATCCAAATGATGTAATCGATAGCGTCACTAAATTAATTGAATTACATTTACGTTTCCATGGATATGGTGACGGACAGTGGACAGATTCAGCAGTACGTAGATATGTGCGCGATGCTGGTGATGAATTAGTTCGACTACATAAATTGACTCGTGCAGATTGCACCACGCGTAATCAGCGCAGAGCCATGATGTTAGCTGCAACTTATGACGATTTAGAAGATCGAATAGCCAAACTTCAAGAGCAGGAAGAGCTGAATTCAATTCGCCCTGATTTAGATGGTGAAGAAATTATGGCGGCGCTATCTCTAAAACCTGGTCCACAAGTTGGTAAGGCTTATAACCACATGCTTAATCTGAGATTGGATAAAGGCCCTATGTCTAAAGAACAAGCACTTGCTGAATTAAAAAATTGGTGGAATAGCCAAAACTAATTTTGCTGCTGATCAAGTTTGAGTAAATTACGAGACTTGAAGTAGTGGTAGCCCGCAATCATAACTACGGCTAATAAACCAGTTGCAGCAATAGTAATGCGCAGTACTAATTCAGATCTGACCACTTCAAACAAAGTGAAAATACATATTCCAATGACGATTGAAACATTTATCGACATATCAAAAATAGAAAACACTCGGCCACGATGAGCATCATCAATATCGCGCTGAATCGTGGTATCCGCATTAATCTTTAGGAATTGTCCAGCTACGCCCAAGGAAAATGCAGTTAGCAAAATACCAGTAATTGTTTGACTCATAAATCCGGCTACAGTTACAACCAGCGCAATACCAGTAGCAAAAGTTGCAATCAAAATTAGAACCGATTGTCGTTCGTCCATTGATTTAGTGATTCGTTCAATTCGTCCATTCATCAACGAAGCAGCAATAATTGCTGCTAATAATGAACCAGTGCCCGCTGAAATCGCTGCATAACCAAAGTCTGTTACTGCACCATCCGGGTCTGTTGGATCATTCCAAATGTTGCGGGCTAGCAATAACGCAGTAACAGTTAGTGTGCCAAACACAGTTCTTTGTAATGCAACTGAACTAATACTTAATAGAGCATTAGGAGCATTGAGTAGTCGATTAAATCCAGCGCGTAATCCAGTGATCACATTTCTAAATTCACGTCGAATTTCTAAAGTCACTCCATGTGGACCAAGTACATCAACTGGTGTGAATTTAGTTGCGAAGTAGGCAGCAACTAAAGCTAGAAGCGCGCCAAGAACAATCAGACCAGCGTTAACTTCGTCAGTATTTCCAAAAATTTGTTGCGTTACGATTCCGACCATCACTGCAATAGTTGCCGAAACTGTTCCTAACGTTGGAAATAGCGCATTAGCACCAACAAGATTTGTCTCGTCCACAACGTGTGGAATCGAAGATGCAAGTGCTGCCTGAATGAATCGATTAATTCCTAAACTGAGCAAAACTAATACTGCTAGAAGTTGGTTAGCTTCGTGACTTAAAACCACTAATGCAATGGCAATCATGGTAACTACGCGCAAAATATTTGCTCTAAATAAAATTGATCGCCGTGACCAACTGTCAATAAACAGGCCGACAAACGGACCAACGATCGAATAAGGAATCAATAAAATCGCAAAAGCCACTGCGATCTGTTCTGGATTTACTGCCCGTTCAGGTGAAAACAAAATAAAAGTTGCCAGGGCCGTTTGCAGCAATCCATCGCCAGCTTGACCGAATATGCGCACATATAACAGGCGACGAGAGTTATCACCTTTAAAAATACTTAGCGAATTCCGACTTCGCTTACGCATCACATTCACAATAAAACGTTACCTGCAATAAAAATTTAAGTTTGATGGACATGAAGTTTTAGGAAAGAAGATGGGCCCATTTTCATGGGCCCATCTTTAGGAGGCTAGATAATTTGGTTACTTATGCTTTTCCAGCAATGAAGTCTTCAACCAAATTACGACAAGTTGTGTCGTCGTACTGAATTGGTGGACTCTTCATGAAGTAACTAGATGCTGACAGGATTGGTCCGCCAATTCCGCGATCTTTTGCAATTTTGCAAGCACGGATAGCGTCAATAATTACACCAGCTGAGTTAGGTGAATCCCAAACTTCAAGTTTGTACTCCAAGTTCAATGGCACGTCACCAAATGCGCGACCTTCAAGGCGAACGAATGCCCACTTGCGATCATCTAACCAAGCGACGTAGTCCGATGGACCAATGTGTACGTTACGTGCACCTAGATCATGTTGCAGCTGTGAAGTTACTGCTTGAGTCTTTGAAATCTTTTTAGATTCAAGACGATCGCGTTCCAACATGTTCATAAAGTCCATGTTTCCGCCAACGTTTAATTGGTAAGTGCGATCAACAATTACGCCACGGTCTTCAAATAACTTTGCAAGTACGCGGTGGGTAATAGTGGCACCAACTTGGCTTTTGATGTCGTCACCAACAATTGGAACACCAGCTGCAGTGAATTTGTCTGCCCATTCTTTTGTGCCAGCGATAAATACTGGTAACGCATTTACGAAACCAACGCCAGCATCAATTGCACATTGTGCGTAATACTTTGCAGCTTCTTCAGATCCAACAGGTAAGTAGCAAACTAAAACGTCAACTTTGGCGTCTTTAAGCACTTTAACTACATCTACTGGTTTCTCGTCTGATTCAATAACCATTTCTCGGTAGTACTTACCGAGACCATCAAGTGTGTTACCGCGTTGCACAGTAACTCCAGTTGGTGGAACTTCAGAGAACTTAATGGTGTTATTTTCGCTAGCAAAGATTGCGTGTGCTAAATCTTGACCAACTTTTTTGGCGTCTACGTCAAATGCAGCGACAAATTCAACGTCGCGCACATGGTATTGACCAAATTGAACGTGCATTAGACCTGGTACTTGCTGATTTGGGTCAGCATTTTTGTAGTACTCAACTCCTTGCACAAGTGATGAAGCGCAGTTACCTACGCCTACTATTGCTACTCTGACTGAACTCACTGCATAGCCTCCTTGTTTGCTGCGGTGATGTTATTTGTTTTTGCACTTGAGTTAGTTGACTTTTTTAAGCCACCAGACTGTTCATGCGAAATCAATTCGTTTAACCAGCGCACTTCACGTTCAAGTGCATCAAGTCCATGTTGTTGAAGTTCTAATGTGTATGCATCAAGTCGTTCGCGACCTTTAGCTAAATTTGTCCGTAAGTCAGCAAGTCTTGTTTCAAGTCGACTACGACGTCCTTGCAAAATATGAATTCGAGTATCAGCAGATGTTTGCGCAAATAGTGACATGCGTACTGCAAAGTTCTCATCGTCCCAAGCAGCTGGCCCACTATCTTTCAACAGCGAATTCAAATAATTTTTGCCAGTCTCAGTAATTACATAAACGATGCGATTTCGTTTTGGATATTTATTTGACGGATTATCATCTTGCTCAGCTAAAAATCCACGTTCAACTAAAGATTTGAGAATTGGATAGAGCGAACCGTAAGAAATAGTTTTAAATAAACCAGTTACTGAAATTAATCTTTTGCGAAGTTCGTAACCATGGAGCGGGTTGTTAGCAAGAATGCCAAGTACCGAAAGCTCTAATGCTTCTGCCCGTTTTGCCATCGTTGTTCTTCCAATTTGATGTATCAAAAAGATACATCATGAGGATACATCATATTTTTGGCTAAGTTTTCGGGAAAAACCCCTGATTTAAGGCAGTTAGGCTTATCTTGTGGCAAATCCAGCACAGAATATTAAGGGCTACCGCCTGGGCGGGATGAGTCTGGGCGGGATGAGTACTGAGCCGCCACGGCCAATCCCTCATCCGTATGAAGAAGTAGCAGATCCAGCCAGACCAAGACATGTGTTGGATTATGTTTTAGCCCGTCGGGCCACGTTAGAAACCATTAAGAATGATGCACTTGCCAGAGAACAGGTATGTGACGCCGATCCATATTTATTGCGGGCAGCAAAAAACCACGGTGAACAAACAGAGCGGAAATGCCCTATTTGTGCCAAGTCTGACTTAGTGCACGTTACATATGTATTCGGTGACGATCTTGGATATTTAGCTGGTCGAGTAAAAAATTCAGCCGAATTGCCGCAAATGGCACACGAGTATGGGCACTTTAGGGTTTATGTTGTTGAAGTCTGTGTTTTATGTGCTTGGAATCACTTGCAACTTTCCTATGTACTAGGGGACGGGAACCCGCGCCGACCACCAAGCAAACCTCGAGATGTGTTGGAATAGATAAATGGCTAAACCAAAGAAAAAGTCCAAGTCGAACTTGCGCAGGTTTTTGCCAAGCCGAAATCAATTTTTAATTGGACTTTTTGTAACGGGTTTACTTGGCGTAACTTTTATTTTTGCCGCAGTACGCGCAGTTGAAGTCCCAGCTCCAAGTGACGTTTCACAAGCTCAAGCCACAATTCTTTATTACGACGATGGAGTTACTGAACTTGGTCGGTTGGGTGAATCAAATCGAGTTTCACTTACGTTAACTGACATTCCGGTACTTACCCAACAAGCAGTTCTTGCCGCTGAAGATAGAGATTTTTACGAGCATGGTGGCTTCTCTGTTCGCGGTATCGTTCGAGCATTTTTTAGTAATGCCACCTCGAGCACAACAGCTGGCGGGTCGACCATTACGCAACAGTACGCAAAAAATGCTTACCTTTCTCAAGAGCAAACTATTAAACGTAAAGTTCGCGAAGTAATCCTTTCGGTAAAACTCGAAACAATGATTACTAAAGAAAAAATTCTTGAGAATTATCTGAACACTATTTACTTTGGCCGAAAGTCTTACGGAATTGAAACAGGCGCAAATGCTTATTTTGGTAAAGCTGCAAAAGATTTAACACTTGCTGAGTCAGCATTTCTGGCTTCGATTATTCAGGCTCCAAATGGTTTAGCCCCAGAGAAAAATATCGAAGGCTTGATGGCGCGCTGGAATTACACACTCGATGGCATGGTGGAAAAAGGATGGATTACTCAAGAAGAACGAGTACTTCAGGTATTCCCGAGTTTCCTTGAGTACAAAAATACAAATTCATTTGCTGGACCAGTCGGACACTTAGTTGAGCAGTCACGTCAAGAACTTTTCCGGCTAGGAATTACTGAAGATCAAATTAACCGCGCTGGTTTGCGCGTAACTACAACTTTCAATAAGCAGGCACAAGACTCAGCGATCTCTGCAGTAATTGAAGAAGGACCAACCGAAGGTACTGAAGGTTTGCGTATCGGTTTAGCGGCTGTTCGTCCAGGTACTGGTGAAGTTGTGGCAATTTATGGTGGCGACGACTATTTAGAAGATCAGTTCAATAACGCTACGCAAGCTATTGGACAAGCTGGCTCTACTTTCAAACCATTCACCTTAGCTGCGGCATTAGAAAATGATTTCTCGCTAGGCAGTGTCTTTAGCGGTATGAATAAAACAAAAGTTGGCACCTACGAAGTTGTTAACTATGGCAGCAATTCTTACGGCGAGTGGATCACCCTTTTACTAGCAACTGAAAATTCGGTTAACTCCGCATACGTTCAACTTGCAGATCAAGTCGGTCTAGAAACGGTTTATCAAGCAGCAATCCGCGCTGGAGTTCCGGCTGGTGAAGTTGGCATGATGCCTAACTTGGCGTTCACCTTGGGAACTGCAAGTCCAAACGTAGTTGACATAGCAAACGGATACTCAACATTTGCAGCCCGCGGACTACAAACTGACTTGTCATACATTAAAGTTATTGCCGCTAAGAACGGTGACGTGCTCTATCAGCACAACCCGCAACCAGTTCAAGCATTTAGTACTGATGTAGCTGACACAGTGAGTTACGCACTTAAGAAAGTTGTTGAAGTTGGTACTGGTCGAGCTGCTCAGCGAGTGGGTCGACCTGTTGCTGGAAAGACAGGAACAACTAACGACAATAAATCGGCGTTATTTGCTGGATACACTCCAGATTTAGCGGCAGCAGTCATGTTCACCAAAGATGGACCTAACGGCGAATCAGTTTCGTTAAGTGGTACTGGTGGAATGCGCACTGTTACTGGTGGCTCGTTCCCAGCCCGCATATTTACTGCGTTTATGCGTGGTGCTCTTGAAGGCACTCCAGCTAAACAATTCGGTGCATTACCTGCTAATCAACCAGATGGTTCAACTCCAACTGGTACTCCGATTTATACCGGAATTGATCCAGCACTTGTTGGTCAACAAGTTACGGTGCCTTCGTTAATAATTTCGCTGGCCGATGCAAGAGCAGCTGCCGCAGCAAATGGAATTGTATTAGTTGAAAGTTATGCTGCAAATGTTGATCAAAATGCAACTCTTTATGTAATTAATCAGTCGGTGCCCGCAGGAACAGTTGTCATGGCTGGAACTGTCGTTGGGGTGACGATTAGCAATTCTGCCGCTTCACCTTAGGAAAGTTATTTTTCAGTAATTTGATCAAAAGTTGAAGTTGTATTTCTTACTGTGCATTTCAACTGATCGCCAACTTTAACTTTTTTATCTTCAGTCCAAAGTAATGAAACGTGCATATGTGGTGGTTCAGCAAAAGGTAAATTTTTTCCGTTTAATTTAAACGGCGAACGAACTTTGCCAACGGCTTGAGAAAAACCTTCAGCAAGAGCAACACTTTTAGCCCTTAAAGTAGCTCGATTAGTTGGCGCGGCTAGTGCAACTCCATGTGCGGTACCGCCACTAACAACGATAAGTCGCGCATTACCGTGCGCATCAACTTGGCGATAACCGATATGTTCGTGGTCATCCTTAAGCTCATGGATTTCTAAAACGGTACCAGTAACTTCAAGCGCATCTGCTTCACCGAGCCAAAGCGAGGTACCGAGTCTAATTTCGATAGAGAGATTCAAATTACGTTCTTTAGTGATTTCTTGAATCTCTCGGACATCTTTTGCGTTGACATGCGAAAGTGAAATGTGCAAAGGCCAATTCATATTTTCAGTAATTGACGCATAACTACTTAACCAACTGGCAATCTCAATAATTCGGTTAGTCGATTTTTTAGTATTTAGTTTTGCACTGCTTTCAAGCGTTGGCAGATTTATGTTAATTGGTTCTGAAATAGGCGAATGTAAAGATAAGCCAAGAATCTCAATGTTGTGATGATCACCGTTTGCTACAGAAATTAATTCTGAAGACTTTATTCCAAAACGGTGTAGCGAAGTCCTTCCTTCAATAAAAGCTTTTTTTATACCGGCACGAGAAGCTTGCGCAAAATATGGTCCGGCCAAGGTTGCAATAACTCGGTGTGCACCGATGGGCATTAGTTTTTCCCAAGTAGCAATAGCCGATTGATCTTGCGGATTGAATGGTTCTAATACAACTATTTCGTCGCCAAAATCAGTCAATGCTTGGTCTAATTCGTAAATTGTGCCGATTGCAACTCGCTTAATTCCGAGTTGCGCAGATTCTTTCGCCAAAAATCGGCGACCAAAACCATAGCCATTACCTTTTATAACTGGAGTAACAGTCGCGCCAGATTTTTCAAATTGTTCAAGTGTAGAAACTAAATGTTTGTTAAATAGTTTTCGATCAATAGTTAATGTGAAAGTCAACTAACTACCGCCTCGACATATATAAATTAAATGCAGTGGACCACGTCTTAGAAATAACGTAATCCCACTCACCTACATATTCTTGCGCATAACCGCCGGTACCAAGTTTGAATTGGATTAGGCCAAACAAATGGTTATTTTGATCAAGTGTGTCGGCTATGCCACGCATGTCGTAGATTTCGCTTTTTGCTTGCAAACTGTCTTTAATCATTTCCCATTGAATAGCATTGCTTGGTCGCAAGTCTCGCGCAGCCGTAGTCGATGCTCCGTATGAATACCAGGAATGATTACCTACCCGAGTGAGAGTTGTAGCTGCGATCGCACCTTGATGATCATGGTGCTTGGCAATAAATAATTTAATTCGGTTTGGATCTTCGGAACTTAGCGCTTGCCACATAGTCTGAAAGTAACTTAGCGGCCTTGGGGTGAAATGGTCACGCTTTGCAGTCTCGACATAACATGTATGAAAACTTTCAAGGTCCGATTGGTTACCCTGACGAACAACCACTTGATCGTTCTGAGCTTTTTTAATGTTCCGGCGCCATTGCTGATTGAACGAAGCAAGTAAAGCATCTTCAGTCTTATTCTTCAGATCTATTTGAAATACAAATCGTGGCTGGTAGTCACCAAAACTTGCTTGGTCGGCTTGAGGTTGTTTCCAGCCAAGTTTTTTAAGTTGGAAAATTAAATTTGACCCGACTGAATTAGTTTCATCAGGAGCTAAATCACTAATTCGTTTTGCAGATTCATTTGCAATTGCATCTTTTAATGTTTGAGCTGACCATCTTCGAACCCAAATGTGTGGACCCATTTTTATTTGAAAGACACCAATTGGTTTTAAGTATTCAATTAAGGCATCAAGTGCACTCGGCAAATCTTGGCCTGCCCAATTTAGATCAGGTCCCTCAGGCAAATAAGCAAGAAACTTATTTAGTTTTGGAACTTTGCGCAGTAAAACTAAACCAGCACCAATTAGTTGATCATTTTCAAACCAGCCTAATGACCTGCTTTGCCAACCTACTTTTGTTTGCCCCCATGCAGGAGTTTGTAAAAAAGATACTGATGGCCGACTGTTTAGGTAAGCCAAATGTTCTGTGGCACTTATTTGTTTAACCAGAATCATTTACTTGCCCCAGATAAATTTTTAACCAAGCGCTTCTCGCAAAATTTTTATATCAGTTTCGATGTCTTCATATGGCGTTTCTAAAACAATTGGTGCATTTGCCTTTTTTAGATTTTGAATTAAAACTTCAACGTCCATAGTGCCTGAATTTAGGTTTGCATGTCGATCGGCACCTGAATCAAAAGCATCTCGACTGTTATTGCAGTGCACCAAGTCAATTCGACCAGTTGTCTTTAAGATTGTTTCTGCTAAACCAACTTGTTCGATTCCGCCAGCATGTGCGTGACAAGTGTCAAGACAAAAACCAACTCCCTTGTCGCCTATCGCGTCCCAGAGCCGAGCAATAGATTCCAACCGACGTGCCATAGAGAATTTTCCACCAGCAGTATTTTCAAGTAATAGCGGAATTTTCATGTCGAGTTGATCAACTGCTTTTACCCAGTTTGCAACCCCAGCGGCTGGATCATCATCAGCAGTTACATGTCCACCATGAACGATTAACCCTTTGGCACCGAGTTCTGCAGCTGCGTCCATGTCAGCTTGAAGTATTTTTCTACTGGGAATTCGCACTTTGTTATTTGTAGTGGCCACATTAATGATGTATCTAGCGTGAACATAGACATCCACTTTTGCCGCTTTGGCAGCTTTTTTGAATCCGGCTGCACCATCTGGGTGCGCAACTTCGGTGCCTTTCCAACTTTGCGGATCAGCGACAAAAATCTGAATTGTGTCTAAGCCCAGGTTTTTGGCTGTTTCAATGGGGTTTTCATTACCTACATGCGCCCCAATAGCCAGCTTTGCCATGTCCTAAGGCTACCCAATTAAGACAAATAACCCATTTTTATCAGGTGAAAAAACCCCATAGAATTGGGATTCTTAATCCCTCCTGCCATGGAAAGACCATGGCCGATTAAGTCCATAGGAGGTGGGTATTAAGTATGCGTGACTACGAAGTAGTTGTAATCCTTGATCCCGAACTCGAAGAGCGCACAGTGGCTCCATCATTAGACACATTCCTAAATGTGGTTAAAAAAGATGGTGGCACAGTTCGCAAAGTCGATATCTGGGGTCGTCGCCGTTTGGCATATGAAATCGACAAAAAGGGTGAAGGTATCTACGCCCTGCTTGACGTCAACTGTTCACCAGCAGCAGTTGCAGAACTCGACCGTCAACTAAGCCTAAATGAGTCAGTGCTGCGCACTAAAGTCATGCGGGTAGACAGTAAGTAAGAGGAGACCTCATGGCACTTGGTGACGTAACAGTAACTGTTACCGGAAATTTAACTAGTGATCCCGAACTGCGCTTTACCCCTAATGGTTCAGCTGTAGCTTCATTCACTGTTGCTTCCACAACTCGTGTTTTAGATCGCGATTCCAATCAATGGAAAGATGGCGACACTCTTTTCTTACGCTGCAGCGTTTGGCGTCAGTATGCAGAAAATGTTGCGGAGTCTTTAACTAAAGGCACCCGCGTCATTGTGACTGGGCGACTAAAGCAACGTTCTTACGAAACTAAAGAAGGCGAAAAGCGCACTGTAGTTGAAATGGATGTTGATGACGTCGGTCCAGCATTGAGAAATGCAACCGCAAAAGTTAATCGAATTACTCGAGGTAGCGATGGTGGATACAACGGTGGCTCAAGCGCCCCAGTTGATGATCCATGGGCTGCCCCAGTATCGAATGACGAACCACCTTTCTAGGTATCACTTAAAAATTAAAAACCATTCCAGAGAAATCTGGGCTCAAAAAGGAGCACCACAATGGCAAAGCCAGTAATACGCAAGATCAAACCAAAAGCTTGCGGTTTTTGTCGTGAAGACAATGCAGTGATCGATTACAAAGACATCGCACTTCTTCGCAAATTTATTTCAGATCGCGGCAAGATCCGCGCTCGCCGAGTAACCGGTAATTGCACCCAGCACCAGCGCGATATTGCAAACGCAGTAAAGAATGCACGCGAAATCGCACTATTGCCTTACACTTCGACAGCACGATAAGGAGCATTTAAAAATGAAACTTATTTTGACTCAAGAAGTAAATGGCTTAGGTGCTGCAGGTGACGTTGTTGAAGTTAAAGCCGGTTATGGCCGTAACTTTTTAATGCCGCGCGGTTTAGCTACTGCCTGGACACGCGGTGGCGAAAAGCAAGTTACCCAAATTAAGCGGGCACGCACTAAGCGCCAAGTTCGCGATCGCGAACACGCACTCGAAGTTAAGGCAGCTCTAGAGTCAGCACCAGTTGTACTAACTGCTCGTGCTGGTGAAGAAGGTCGTCTTTTCGGTTCAGTAACGGTAAGTGACATTGCTGCAGCGATCAAAAATGTTGAAGTAGATAAGCGCAAAATCGTGCTTTCTGCTCCAATCAAATTAGCGGGCAAACACAATGTTTCAGTACGACTTCACCCAGAAGTAGTTGCTGATGTTGTGGTTGATGTTCGCGGCAAAAAGAACTAATTAATTAAAGATTCGCTGGGGTCATTCACCTGAATGACCCCAGCGTTTTTATGTAAGAATTGAAAAAA
>CAYVZD010000017.1:2292-18568 GCA_964456135.1 uncultured Bifidobacterium sp. | reverse complement strand
GTGGAGATGCCGGGAATCGAACCCGGGTCCTTAGGTGAAGATTTGGTTATTCTCCGAGCGCAGTTTGGATTAGCTTTTCTCTGCCCCGACGTTCACCCAAACGAGATGTCGACAGGCACAGTTACTGTTTAATTTCCTTTGATCACCCGTAACCGGTAATCGCAGTAAGTTTCCTAATGACGATAGGTTCCAGAGCGGAAACGCCCCTGGGCTATCGGATTTCGGGGCTAGCTTATGCAGCTAGGGCGAAATCAGTGCGGTTTTGTTTGGCACTTATTGTTTTTGCTGGACTTTTACGAGATGACCAACATTCTCGGCTCGCTTCTCCCATTTCGACTACCAAAGTCGAAACCGTTCATCCCCAAGTTTTTGGGGGTTAACGAGTGAGTTAACTCCACTATTTAATTATTAAAACAAGTCTAAACGAAGTGTTCGATAGTTAAAACGTGCAGAAATGCTCATTTATTCCCACCAAACTCGGTAAGACGAAACCACACCCCAATTAGTTCCCACGATTGGCAGGATTAAAGTCAATCTATGACTTCCAAAAGCCAACTCATTAATTGGCGGCAACATTTGCACAGCATTGCTGAGCCAGCCTTTCAAGAAGTTCAAACTGCAGATTATTTAGCCGCAGAACTAAAAAAGTTGGGTTTATCCGTTGAAACAAATATTGGCCAAACAGGATTAGTTGCTAGTTTAAAAAAGGGCAGCAGTAACCGAAGTATTGGAATTCGTGCCGATATTGACGGTTTACCAATTCAGGAACAATCCGATTTAAGTTACGCAGCAGTCAATAGATCCGCTATGCATGCTTGTGGTCACGACGGACATATGACCATGGCACTTGGTGCAGCTGCTGCGTTAGTGAATGAAGATTTTGACGGAATAGTTAGATTTATTTTTCAGCCAGCCGAAGAGCCTGGTTACGGTGCAAAAGCCATGATTAAGGATCGTGTTTTTGATCGGTTCCCAACCGATGAAATTTATGGGATTCACAACATACCTGGATTACCCGCTGGTCATTTGGTCACTAGAAGTGGACCAATTATGGCCAGTGAAGATAACTTTGTGATTCGAATCAACGGGTTAGGTGGTCACGCATCGGCGCCACAACGAGTTGTAGATCCGTTAGTAATCGGTGCGCAAATAATCGTTGCACTTCAAACTATTGTGAGTAGAAGTGTAGATCCGCTTCACTCAGCGGTCGTTTCCTGTACCGAAATATTTACTGATGGTGCTCGGAATGCAATTCCAGGTGAAGTGATAATTAAGGGCGATACCCGGACTTTCGATAAGGAAATTCAAAAGCTCGTAGAGCAACGAATGATTCAGATTGTTGAAGGAATTTGTAGTGCAAATGGCGCACAAGGAACTGTTGAATACACACACGAATTCGAACCAACTGTAAATAATTCAAAATGTGCAAAATTTGCTTTCGAGACTGCAAAAGCAGTAGTTGGTGAAAGTAAATGTTCTGATGAATGTGCACCGATCACAGCCAGTGAGGATTTTGGTGTTTTCTCAGATGCAATTCCTGGCTGCTTTGTTTTTCTTGGGGTCGGCGAAGACCACACCCCACTCCATAACAAACACTACGACTTTAATGATGAAGTTCTTGAAGTTGGAGTTAATTTTTACACCACCCTGGTTAAAAATAGATTTTCACGTGAATAACATTCGTGCAATTAAAGGAGAAAAATGTCGCTGACAACATGTCTTTGGTTCAATTACAACGGACGAGAAGCCGCGCAGTATTACGTCAGCATTTTTCCAAATAGTAAATTGAAATCCGATTGGGTAACCCCAGTTGAGACTCCAGGCAATGAACCAGAAACAGAAGTCACTATTGAATTTGAAATTTTTGGGCAAAATTTCATCGCGTTAAATGGTGGTCCACAATTTAAGCACTCAGAAGCAGTCTCATTTGTAATTCCTTGTGCAGATCAAGCAGAAGTTGACCACTACTGGAATAAGTTGATTAGCGATGGTGGGCAACCAAGTCAGTGCGGTTGGTTAAAGGATAAATTTGGAATATCTTGGCAAGTGATCCCAAACGAAATGTTTAAGTATTTGGGCGGATCGGATGAATCAGGTCGCATTAGAGCCACGACTGCCATGCTGGAAATGCAAAAAATTGATATCGAAGAATTACGAATTGCCTACGAAGGGAAATAGCCAGTATTAGTTTTTGAAAAATCCCTTTATTTATTAATTTCACTCAAGTGATACCAGATAACTAAAAGGTATACTCAAAGAGCCGTAATTTGATCTGTCGAAAGATAATAAATTGACTACTGATAATAAAGATGTAGTTCCTTCAAGTAGCAAATCCAACAAATTTGCAAACTATTTCGGTATGGCAGCTCCATATAATTTTTCGATAGCGTTGCCAGCACTTTTCGGCTTTTTCTTGCTGGGTTGTGTCTCAATATTGGCGATCGGTATGGCACTGACCGATCGATTAACGTTTGGTGCACCACGAAGTTATTTTTTTATTTATTTGTTCACATTATTAACGCTGGCACTAGTCCTAGTTAAAAAAACTAAAATTACTTGGACAATCCTGGGCATAGTTTTTATTGAATTCTTTTTGGCCTTTGTCCCGTATTTTCTGAATCGTTTAGGGCTAAATTTAAACGCCAATTTATTGCCAGCAGCAACGAATTCACGATTTGAGTACCATCCACTTTTGCAAGGCGTTCCAAAAGCCGGTTATACGAGCACGCTTCCTGATGGCGGCATCCTTACCCATACATCATTTGGAACACGGGGTCCTGAGCCAAGCGTTGAACTCTTAAATAACGGAATTTTGATAAATGCTTTTGGCGGGTCGACAACTTATGACGTTGCGGTAAGTGACGAGCAATCGTGGCCAAGCCAACTTTCCAGCTTGCTTGGCTCGAATGTAGCAGTAATAAATCGAGGTGTTCCTGCTTACACATCTGCAGATAATTTGATCCAAACAATGTTTTACGATCAAGTAAACAATCGAACGCCAACTTGCTCGCTTTATTACGAAGGCTGGAATGACGCCCGTAATGCACATATCCCCACACCAGATGGTGCATATGCGGATACCCACGTTTTGAGCCTGGTCAATGAGTTACAAGTTCGAAAAGGTGCTGGGATTACACCAATCATGACTTTGCTGAGTCAGGCGCCAGTAATCGGTCAAGATACAGTTCCGCTACCAACGAATTACCCAAATATTGAAGTTAGTGGAAATCAGGATCCAGTACTAGAAGAGCGATTTCGGAAAAATATTCAAAGCATAATCGCAGTAAACAACAGTAAAAATGTTAAGTCGGTTTTCATTGGTCAAATCTTAAATAGCACTGCTCTTGTTGGTGACACACCTGGACTAATTCCAAATGTGCCAAAAGGTGAGGTTATTAAATTTATCTCTGAATTGAATTCGATTATGAAGGAAGAAGCACTAAAGTCAGGTGCTACTTACATCGATGCAAACCAAAATAGTTTTGTGGCTGCTGATTTTGTTGATGAAGGTCATTTTTCCCCAAGTGGTTCAGCAAAATTTGCCAAAAACATTTCAGCACAAGTGCAAATTGCTTGCCTTGGAACTAACTAAGCTTTAATCTCGCTCAAAGCATTAAGTAAACGATCTATTTCCTCGGTTGTGTTGTAGGGAGCTAAACCAGCTCTGACAGCGCCACCATCGCCAAGGCCTAAATGGCGTGAGCATTCAATTGCATAGAAGTTTCCGGCTGGGGCATTTACTTTCTTGCTTGCTAATTCTTGGTAAATTCGCTGAGAATCAATTCCAGCCAAACTAAATAGCTCTGTAGGTGTTTTACTCCGAGCATTACTGTAAACAGTCACATTTGGCATTGCATCCAAACCGCTTCGTAGGCGATGACTCAAAGAATGTTCATGCACTTCTGCTTCTTCCATTGAGGCTACTATTCGCTCACGACGGCTGCCTGACGCACTTGGATCCATTCCTGCAATGAAATCAACTGCTGCAGTGATGCCAGCCAGTAATTCATATGGAAGTGTGCCAAGTTCAAAACGTTCGGGAACTACTTCAGTTGAAGGCAATAATTTATCGGGGTGCAGTGATTCAAGTAGTTCAGGTTTTGCTGACATCACACCAATGTGTGGACCAAAAAATTTGTATGGAGAGCAGCCATAAAAATCTGCACCCATTGCAGCAACATCAACAACAGAGTGAGCTGTGTTGTGTACTCCGTCAACATAGAGCAGCGCACCAACAGCATGAACTACCTTTGCAATCGCTGGAATATCTGGTTTAGTTCCAAGAATGTTTCCAGCAGCAGTGACTGCTACCACTTTAGTTCTTTCATTTACAACGGCTTCAACATCACTTACATCTAGATGCCCGGTAGCTGGATCAAATTCAATCCAGCGCAAAGTGGCGCCAGTTTTTTCGGCATACCGAACCCATGGTCTAACGTTTGCGTCATGATCAAGTTTGGAAACAACAACCTCATCACCAGGTTTCCAATCTTGAGCAAGTGTTCTAGCAAAATCAAAAGTTAATTGCGTCATACTTCGGCCGAAAACGATACCTCGAGCATCAACATTTAACAGATCTGCCATTGCACTTCGGGCTTCGATTACTGTTGATTCAGCCGCACGTTCAGCTTCAGTAGTGGTGCCTCGATTAGCAAGTGGTCCGGTAATTGCTTGGTAGATTGCAGTGCCGACCGATTCTGGAGTTTGGGTACCACCAGGCCCATCAAAATGAGCTACGCCTGATTTGAGACTTGGAAACTGGTCACGAATTTGATCAACATTGAACGCCATGTGCCAATGTTATTTATTACCGAACCGCTTTGTTCGCTCAACCCAGGCTTTTGGTTTTAAGTCTTCAGGAGTTGGAGCCTCCCACCCACGCCATAATGAAAGCCCGCGCATGACAGTGACAACTGCAATGGTGCTTAATTCGGCAAACTGAATCATGTTCTGCTGGTACCAAATTACAAACCAAATTGCTCCCAAAAATGCACTTGAGGCAAGCCAAGGACCTCTGGTCATTATGTCTGGTTTGTTTCCAGTCAAAATATCGCCAAGAATTCCGCCACCAATTGCAGTGAGAGTACCGATAAAAATTACTGAACCGATTGGCATGTTATAAATTAAAGCTTTTTCAACACCGATAACCACAAACATCCCAATCACAAGTGCATCGAGTGTGTAAAAAAGTCTTTTTGGTTTCAGAATTTGATTACCAAATACGGCGCCAACTAGAGAAAAGATGGCTGCAGTCGGTACGTAATCAGGCTTTACAAGTGGATTAATTGGTGCATTCAATAAAATGTCGCGAATAATACTGCCGCCAAAACCTAGAAGCATCCCCATCAATAGAACACCAACTAGCGGCGCTTTTCGTGAAGTAGCTAGTGCAGCTCCGTAAATTGCACCAAGTGCTACCGCGCCTAAGTCAATCCATAACGGTAGTGCAATTGGTTCTACTAATTGAGGTTCAAATTGCACCAAATCTCCTGAATCTAATTTGAATTAAAGGTTATCGGTCGGGCTAGTTAATGTGATATTTGGATGTGTGCTTGGTCACACCCGCCATGTTTAAAGGGAAACTTCGGAATGCCGCTTTTCGAGTTTTTTGATTTTGGGTGCATTCTTTATCTAATCCCCAATAATGAAACTAATGCGAAAGACAAGGGGTTTTCATGACTTCGGCAGTTCCAGGTTTATTACCCGCGCCAACCGAAAACAAAAAATTAATTTCTTGGGTAGCAGAAGTTGCGCAATTAACTGAACCCGATCGGATTGAGTGGTGCGATGGCTCAGAAGAAGAGTGGAATCGCTTAACCCAGTTACTCGTTGACAACGGAACTTTTATTCGACTCAATCCAGAAATTCGTCCAAATTCCTTTTTAGCTCGCTCAAATCCAAATGATGTGGCACGCGTTGAAGACCGGACATTCATTTGTTCAATTAAAGAAGAAGATGCCGGCCCAACAAACAATTGGGTTGAGCCATCTGAAATGAAACAGACGCTGCGCAACATTTTTAAAGGCTGTATGCGCGGTAGGACCATGTATGTTGTGCCCTTTTCAATGGGTCCGCTGGGATCAGCAATTTCAGCACTGGGTGTTGAGTTAACTGACTCGCCATATGTAGTTGTCAGTATGAAGATGATGACTCGAATGGGTCAAAAAGCTCTTGACTTAATTGGACCAGATGGAGACTTTGTCCCAGCACTGCACTCGGTCGGTGCACCATTGGCACCAGGGCAAAAAGATGTTGCTTGGCCATGTAATGACACAAAGTACATCGTGCAGTTTCCAGAAGAACGCGAGATTTGGTCTTACGGATCTGGCTACGGTGGAAATGCATTGTTGGGTAAAAAAGCATTTGCTCTGCGCATTGCATCAGTTATGGCTCGCGATGAAATGTGGCTTGCTGAGCACATGTTGATTTTGAAATTAACTTCTCCGCAAAACAAAGTTCACTATATTGCTGCTGCTTTTCCTTCTGGTTGCGGAAAAACAAATTTAGCCATGCTTGATCCAACTATTCCTGGTTGGAAAGTAGAAACTATTGGAGATGACATCTGTTGGATGCGTCCAGGTAAAGATGGTCGCCTGTACGCAATTAATCCAGAGTATGGATTTTTTGGAGTTGCGCCAGGGACTGGCATGAAAACGAATGCAAATGCAATTAAGTCTCTTTATGCCAACTCTGTGTTCACTAACGTTGCCTTAACTGACGATGGCGATATTTGGTGGGAAGGGCTCACTGAAGAAACACCTGCTCATTTAATTGATTGGAAAGGAAACGATTGGACACCCGAGTCTGGGGAACCTTCTAGCCATGGAAATTCTCGCTTCACCGCGCCGGCAACGCAGTGTCCAACTATCGCAGATAACTGGGAAGATCCAGCGGGCGTTCCGATCTCTGCAATTTTGTTTGGTGGTCGCCGGGCGACAAATGTGCCATTAGTCGCTCAATCATTTAGCTGGAACCACGGCGTCTTTATGGGTGCAACAGTTTCTTCAGAAATGACCGCTGCAGCAGTCGGTGGAGTTGGCCAACTACGAAGAGATCCTTTTGCGATGCTTCCATTCTGTGGTTACAACATGGCTGACTATTGGAATCACTGGGTTGAAATGGGCGAGAATTTTTCAAACTTACCGAAAATATTCCAAGTCAACTGGTTTAGAAAAGATAAAGATGGAAAATTTATCTGGCCAGGTTTTGGCGAAAACTCTCGAGTCCTGGCCTGGATTGTTGATCGCCTTGAGGGACAAGTTGAAGGTGTCGAATCACCGCTTGGTATTTTGCCAAAATCTGAAGATTTAAATCTTTCTGGATTGCAATTATCAGCAGAAGACTTATCAGAACTTTTCCGTATCGATCGAGAGTCTTGGCTTGAAGAGTGTTCATTAACTGATGAATACTTCGACATGTTTGGCGATCGAATTCCAGCTGAACTTGAAACTGAGTTATCTGAGCTTAAAAAGCGGTTAAGTAACGTCTAATTACTTTGGCTAAACTATCGGTATGACCTCTGAAGAGTTTCGTACCGAGGGTGGCTTGCTGGTTGATGAAAAAACCGAACAGCAAGTACAAGCCGGTGATCATGAACGCTTTGCGCACTATGTTAAAAAAGACAAAATTGTAGAAAGCGCTGTCTTGGGTGGTGCAGTTGTCGCTCTCTGTGGCAAAGTTTGGGTGCCAAGCAGAGATCCAAAGAAGTTTCCTGTTTGTCCTGAATGTAAAGAAATTTTTGAAGGACTACCAGAAGGTAAGAACAATCAAGGCTCTGATTCTTAGGCTTTCAGATACTTAAGTTGCGTGGCAAACTACAAGTGTGAGTGTTGCCCCGATTGAAGTAGCTGATGTTGATTTAGCAACAGCTCGGCCATGGGTAACAATTGTTTGGAATGATCCAATTAATTTAATGACTTATGTAACTTTTGTTTTTCAAGACTACTTTGGCTACGACAAACCAAAAGCTGAAAAATTGATGTTAGATGTTCACCACAAAGGTAAAGCGGTAGTAAGTAGCGGGTCGCGCGAAGAGATGGAGCGCGATGTTGCCGCGATGCATTCATATGGCTTATGGGCCACTACCCAGCGAGATGTTTAAATGTTTAGCCAAACTGTCGATGGAAAAGTTACCTTAAACCTTTCAGCTGATGAGCGAAATTTGCTCATTGATTTATTTAGTCAAATGCAAAATTTATTGGAAACTCCTGAGGTACCAGAAAACCCTGATCCACTTGCTGCCTTAGTTGGCCTCGATGGTCCGACTCAAGAACCTAGTGACCCTGCGATCGCCAGGTTATTTCCCACCGCATATCTGGATGACAACCAAGCAGCACAAGATTTTCGTCGATACACAGAACCAGGTTTGCGCGTAGAAAAGATAAATAATTTGGATTTAGTTGCGGATACATTGGGCCAAGATTTCGAAACTTATGTGTTAACTGAATTAGAAGCGAGTGCTTGGCTTAAATCATTAAACGATTTACGGCTGGTGTTAGGTACTCGCATTGGAATTTCAGATGAATATAAAGAGGATCTAACAGATGACCCCGGTTATCACTTGTATGACTATCTGACCTATCTTCAAGGATCGTTAATTGACGCCCTCTAAGATTTACTAGGGAGAGACGATGCTCAAGATTAGCCAAGTTTTAATTGATCAAATGGTCGCTCACGCTCGTGCTGATCACCCGGATGAAGCATGTGGCGTAATCGCAGGTCCAGCAAATTCGGATCGGCCAGAGCGATTTATTCCGATGATCAATGCTGCTCGTTCACCTACTTTTTATGAATTTGATTCAGCGGACCTGTTGGCTCTCTATAAAGATTTAGACGCTCGTGAAGAAGATCCAGTAGTTATCTATCATTCACATACGGCTACCGAGGCTTATCCGTCTAGGACCGACATCGCCTACGCATCCGAACCATATGCTCACTATGTGTTAATTAGCACTCGCGAAACTGGTGGCGCCGAAGGCCCATACGAATTAAGGTCTTTTCGAATTGTTGATGGGGTAGTAGAGGAAGAAGAAATCCAGATCCTTTAGGCCCAGAGTTGACCGTCTAGAGCATCTTCAGCATCGTCAAGTGTTCCAGCATATGCGCCGGTCGATAGGTACTTCCAGCCACCATCGCAAACTATGAATGCAACGTCAGCTGATTGGCCTGCCCGTAATGCTTTATTCGCTACCCCAAGTGCAGCATGCAAAATTGCACCAGTTGAAATCCCCGCGAAGATACCTTCTTTCTCAAGTAACTCTCTGGTGCGAGCTACTGCCTCACGCGGACCAACTGAAAATCTCGTGGTCAATACAGATGCGTCGTAAAGTTCGGGCACAAAGCCTTCATCTAAATTGCGCAAACCATAAACTAATTCGCCATACCGAGGTTCGGCAGCAACTATCTGAATATCTGGATTTTGCTCTCTTAAGTATCTGCCAGTGCCCATGAGCGTACCTGTAGTACCAAGCCCGGCAACAAAATGAGTAACTGTTGGAAGGTCTCGAAAAATTTCTGGTCCAGTTCCTCGGTAATGTGCATCGATGTTTGCTGGATTTCCATACTGATAAAGCATCACCCAATCTGGATTTTGCGCACTCAATTCTTTTGCAACACGAACAGCTTCATTAGATCCACCAGCTGCTGGCGAGTAGTGAATTTGCGCACCCCACATGTCGAGTAACTGCTTGCGCTCAATCGAGGTGTTCTCTGGCATTACACAAATTATTTTGTAGCCTTTTAATTTAGCCGCCATCGCAAGTGAGATGCCTGTGTTTCCGCTTGTCGGTTCAAGAATCGTACAACCAGGTGTTAATTTACCTTCGCGTTCAGCTGCTTCAATCATTGCCAAAGCGGCGCGATCTTTTACCGACCCTGTCGGATTACGGTCTTCGAGTTTTGCCCAAAGTCGCACCTCTTTACTCGGTGAAAGATTTGGCAAACCCACGAGAGGGGTGTTGCCTACAGAATCTAAGAGTGAGTTAAAGCGCATTAATTAGCCACCAGCGACAGCGGGCAAAATGGTGACTGAATCGCCATCACTTAATTGCGCATCTAAACTTCCCATGAAGCGCACATCTTCATCGTTTATGTAAATGTTTACGAATCGACGAAGCTGGCCGTTTTCTAGTAGGCGATCACCAATACCTGGATACTGAGCATCAAGGTTGGTAATTAAAGATTTCAATGAATCCCCAGAGACCTCGACTTTTCGAGCATTTCCGGTGTAGGTGCGCAAAATAGTTGGAATGCTGACCGCGACTGGCATAAAACTACCTTTGAACTAAGTTGATTGAAACTTCTACTACTTACTAACAGTTCGATTCTGCAGGAAAATGCGTTGTTACGCTCGCCAGAGATTTGCAATAACTCCAGAGTGAGCAATTTCCCCTAATCCATTGGGTCTGGGTTAGCGGTGCCTATGCTTATTGAGTGGACAATCGCCCGATTGGAATTATGGACTCCGGTGTCGGAGGTTTAACAGTTGTTCGAGCTATTTTGGATCAGCTGCCAAACGAACCAATTATTTACGTTGGCGATACCGCAAATGGACCTTATGGCCCGCGGCCAATTGCGCAGGTTCGTCAACTAGCGCTCGACGTTTTGGATTCACTTGTTGAGCGCGATGTCAAGGCACTGGTCATTGCCTGTAACTCAGCAAGCGCAGCAATGCTTCGCGACGCAAGAGAGCGTTATTCAATTCCAGTAATTGAAGTAATTCAGCCGGCAGTGCGTCGTGCGGTAAGTGCGACAAGAACCGGACATGTCGGCGTAATCGGAACCACGGCAACGATTAACAGTGGGGCCTATCCAGATGCATTTGCAGCAGCAACTCACATCTCATTAACAACTGTGGCGTGTCCTAAATTTGTTGAACTTGTCGAGGCTGGAATCACTAGTGGACCAGAAGTAATCGACGTCGCCCGAGAGTATTTGGCGCCGTTATTGAAGGATGAAATTGACACACTTGTACTTGGTTGCACGCACTATCCATTATTAACCGGTGCAATAAGTTTGATAACAGGCGATCGAGTCACGCTAGTGTCAAGTGCTGAAGAAACTGCCAAAGATGTTTATCGAACTTTGGTGGAGAATAATCTGCTTCGTGATCCAAATTTGGGTGCACCAGAGCATCAATTTTTAGCAACTGGTAAATCGTTCACCAGCCTGGCCCGACGCTTTTTGGGTCCAGAGGTAAACGCAGTAGAGACTATTTAATTGCTAGAGTCGCTACGTGACTATTAGATCTGATGGCCGCAGTGCCGATGAATTAAGAGAAGTTAAGTTCACCCGAAAGTGGCTAGATCACGCAGAAGGCAGCGTATTAGTCGAATTCGGTGCCACTCGAGTACTTTGCGCGGTTTCACTTGTTGAGGGTGTGCCACGTTGGAAAAAAGGCAGCGAAGAGGGTTGGTTAACTGCTGAGTATTCAATGTTGCCGCGAGCAACACATACGCGCAGTGATCGTGAAAGTGTTAAGGGCAAACTAGGTGGTCGCACACACGAAATTTCTCGACTAATTGGACGCAGTCTTCGTTCAGTAATTGATTTAAAGTCGCTTGGCGAAAACACAATCATGATTGACTGCGATGTACTCCAGGCAGATGGTGGCACTAGAACAGCTGCAATTACCGGAGCCTATGTTGCCGTTGCGGATGCAGTTGAATGGGCTCGATCTGCGGGGTTAGTTGCACCGTCTGCAGTAGTTTTGCGTGACTCGGTAGCCGCTGTCTCAGTTGGAATTGTTGATGGAGCTCCTTGCTTAGATTTGCACTACGACGATGATGTTCGAGCAGAAACAGATATGAATGTAGTTATGACCGGTAGCGGCAACTTCGTTGAAGTTCAAGGTACAGCCGAACGTGAACCATTCGATCGAAATTTATTGAATCAACTTCTAGATCTGGCAACGATTGGCTGTATTGAACTTTCCGCACTTCAGAAAGCAGCTTTAGCTAAGTGACTTTAAAAATTGTTTTGGCAACTCGAAATAACCACAAAGCCGAAGAATTACAACGAATTTTGGTAGCTCAAAATCTAGACGTAGAAATCTTGAATTTAACTGCTTATCCGGATGCTCCAGAAGTTGTCGAGACTGAAAGTACATTCGAAGGTAATGCACTCCTGAAAGCTAGGGCAATTTGTACCCACACTGGGTTACCAGCAATCGCTGATGACTCAGGGCTTTGTGTTAACTCGCTCAATGGTATGCCTGGTGTTTTGTCAGCTCGTTGGTCTGGGGCAGATAAAAACATTGATGAAGAAAATTTAAATTTAGTGCTAAAGCAAATTTCCGACGTACCCGATGTGCGCAGAGGAGCGCAATTTGTTTGTAAAGCTGTTGCGGTATTCCCAGATGGAACTGAATTAATTGCAAGTGGCAGCGTTGAGGGCGAAATTATTCGCCAGCCGAAAGGAACTAATGGATTTGGCTACGACCCAATTTTTAGACCATTTAATTCAGAACTAACGACAGCTCAGATGTCAGCTGAACAAAAAGACGAAATCAGTCATCGGGGTAAGGCGCTTCGAGATTTAGCCAATCAATTAGCGAAAGTTATTTCTTAAATTTAGCTCCAGCACCAAGCAAAACTTTAATTGTTCCTGGCCCCATCCCGTGCAATTCTTTTAGCTCGGCTAAGCTAATGCTTTTTAGATCTGATAATTTAAACAACTTTGCATCTATCAATGCTCGTCGCGCTGGCGCTGCAATTTTTAGTTCGCGCCAAGTTCTATCTAATTTTTCGTATCTAGCCAAGTCAACTTCGCCTCGAGTAACCGGGCAATTGGACTTGTTGTTGGTATTTTTGGCCATCTAGAAACCTAAACTCAAAACGTGCGGGACGGGGGAGTTGAACCCCCACACCCGAAGGCGCCAGAACCTAAATCTGGTGCGTCTGCCAATTCCGCCAGTCCCGCTCACGTGCGCTCTTATTCTGCCAGTAAACCCTGGGTAATTGAAAATCGACAGATTTACTGCGGCTTAGGCGTATTTCGGGGGTCAAATCCGAAAGGTAGCTCAAGACGATTTGCCGCCATCAAATCCTGATCGGTCAAGATTTCATAAGTTGATTTATCAGCAACAATTTGCCCTTTGGACAGAATCAGCGATCGTTCACAAAGTTCATAGGCATAGGGCAAATCATGAGTGACCATCAACAAAGTGATGTCTAAACTACGCAAAATATCTGCAAGCTCTCGCCGACTTGTCGGGTCAAGGTTGGAGCTTGGTTCGTCGAGAACCAGAATTTCTGGATTCATCACAAGTACGGTTGCCAACGCAACTCTTCTGCGTTGCCCAAAAGATAAGTGGTGCGGTGGGCGATCGGCAAATTCAAGCATGCCAACTTTTTCAAGCGCGGAAGTGACGGCTTGCTCTAATTGATCTCCTTGAACTCCCATGTTTTTTGGACCAAAGGCAACATCTTCACGAACTGTCGGCATGAATAGTTGATCATCTGGATCTTGAAATACGATGCCAACCTTAGTTCGGATTAGTTTTAGGCCGGTTTTATCTTCGGTATCAACTAGCTGATTATTGACTTTTACGTAGCCATGGCCGGGACTTAAAATCCCGTTCAAGTGCATTACCAAAGTTGTTTTACCCGCACCATTAGGTCCAAGTAAGGCAACGCGTTCACCTCGGAGTATTTGGAAATCTACACCAAAAAGTGCCTGGTGACCGTCTGCATAGGCAAAAGCCAATCTACTTACCTCAAGGCTGACAACTTGGTTCAACTTAATTCCTGACTAGTAACTGAATGATTAACGCAAAAAAAGCAGGTGATAAGGCGAGTAATTTTTCACTTAAATTTGCACTCGGGAGTTTTTCACCGAGTAAATTACCCTCGTAACCTCGAGAGAGCATGGCAAGGTGCACTCGTTCACCACGTTCGTAAGCGCGCACGAATAAAGCTCCAATCGATTGTCCAAGGATTCGCCAATCTTTTACTCCACGTGCCTCAAAACCGCGGGATTGTCTTGCAACTTTCATTCGATTTAACTCATCAATAACAACAGCTGTATACCTAAACATAAACGATGCGATTTGAATCAAGGTATCGGGAACTTTTAGTTTTTTAAAACTTGTTAGTAGTTCTCTGCTTTGCGTCGTTGCCGACAGAATAATTGAGGTCATTACGCCCAATGTGCTTTTAGCTAAAATTCCAAATGCAACCCAGAGTCCTTCGGGCGAAACTGAAAGGCCCAGGACAACGATTTTTTCGCCCGGAGTGGCAAATGGAATCAAAACTGCGAAAAAAACAAAAGGTATTTCAATCAACATTCGCTTGGCTAATTTGCGGTAGGGAAGTTTTGCAAGTCTGGCCAAGGCAAGTAGCCCGGCGAAGTAGAACAGAAAAGCTAAGTAGTCACGTGATGGCGTAGCAACTACAACAAAAATAAAAGCTAGCGCACCGATAACTTTTAAGTGCCCTGGCAAATTATGAATCCGAGTATGTTCATGGATGTATAAATGATCGATCAGATCATGACCATGTTCGTGGCCTGATTGTGAAAGGGTTATGCGTTCTTGAATCAATTTTTACTTGAACTTTTTGAAACCCATTTGATTAACAGATAGCCAATAATGCCAGTTATTGCAACGCCGACCAGTCCTGCCAAACCAGTGCTATTTTCTAGTCCAGAAATTCCATAATCAGCAAAAAATGAATCTGAAGCAGCAGAATCTGTGATCTGAGCATCTAGACCTTTATCGGACGATACTTTCTCAAGCCCATCTGGATGAGAACTAGCAAAGTAACTCAAAAAACCAGCAATGATTACTGAAATCAACAAGGCAATAGAGACAAATCGTTTAATGCTCATGCGTTTACCCCTTGATCTCTGATGACTAATTGAGATTTTGGTAAGTACTTACGGGCACTAGTGACTAAATCTGCTCGAGCGGCAAGCACCGAACTTACTACCAACACGGTGATCAAAGCCTCTCCCAAACCAATTAGCAAGTGCACACCGGTGACTGCAAAAAATACATCACGAAGTTCGAAAGTCGCCGTTCCACCAATTGCATATTGAATGACAAATCCTGTTGAGGATGCCGGAACAGAAATAAAAGCTGCTAAACCTGCAGCGATAAGAATTCCAATTTTTTTCTTTGGCAGTATCCGCATTGCGACGTTGAAGATTGAGTATCCAACTAAGACTGTGATAACTCCCATGTTGACGATATTTAAACCCAAAGCAGTTAGACCACCGTCGGCAAAAACTAATGCCTGAACCGCCAAGACAACAGTCATGGCCAGCATTGCTGCCCAAGGCCCAATAAGAATCGCAGCGAGCGCACCACCGATTAAGTGTCCGCTGGTTCCAAGTGCAACGGGAAAGTTGATCATTTGGGCGGCAAAAATAAAGACTGCAGTTAAGCCAGCAACTGGGGCAACTTCACTTTCCATCTTGCCTTTACTTAGCTTTAGCGAGGTACCTACAGCACCGGCCGCTATTACGGCAGCACCGATCGAGGTCGGGGCATCAAAGAAACCATCTGGAATGTGCACTTATTTCCTCATTTAGTTATTGCAAAGGCTTTGCAATAAGGATAACTCACTTTTTCAAACTTTTACTCCAATAAAGTGCGGTTTTTCGCATGATTAATCCTTTGTAGGCTGGGGATATGTCAGAGCAAAAAAAGCCCAAAGATCCAGTTGAGCGCATTTCACAAGAACTTGCTGATGCAAGAAGTGCTTTAACCGACTCGGTAGAGCAGCTCGAGGACTACTTAAAGCCAAATAAAGTTGCGTCACGCTCAATGCAAAAAGTCACTGATTTCTTCGTAGATGAAACCGGACAAGTTAAACCTGAACGTTTGGCGATAGCGGGTGCAGCCCTTCTTGGACTTATTGGTTTACTAACTCGCGATCGAGACTAATTACAGCGAACTCTCGTCAAGACTTGAACCTAACGGCATAGCAGCCATGTGGTGACGTCGGCATAAGACTTCGTATCCAACAACATCTTTTGTAGCAGTATCTCCAACTACAACTTGTTCACCTTCGGTTACCATGACACCGTTAATTGTTCGAGCATTATGCGTAGCTTTTCGGCCACACCAACACAATGCTTCAACTTGAAGTACTTGAATTCGGTCTGCCAATTCAAAAAGTCTGGCAGATCCTGGAAAGAGTTCGGTTCTAAAATCCGCAGACAAACCAAAGGCAAAAACATCGATGTCTAAGTCATCGACAACATGGGCAAGTTGATCTATTTGCGACCGACTATAAAACTGTGCTTCATCACAAATTAAATAATCAAGTTGATC
>CAYVZD010000017.1:0-2192 GCA_964456135.1 uncultured Bifidobacterium sp. | reverse complement strand
AACTTACAAACTCCTATAGTTTGAAACTTGGGTATTCGTCGGTTACTAGCAAAAATGTGTAGCCAGTAACTCGGTTCCAGAAGGCAATTACCTGGCAAATAACATCCGCCGCCTTTTGTGGCATCGCGCCAGTCAAGACAATGCTTACCCAACCAAAAACTACAAATAATCCTGCATAGAGCGCATAGACAAATCCCACAAGATAAAGCGGGATAGCTAAGAACCACTTGACCAGTGGCAGCCAACGGTTGAGTGCTCGGCCACCCTGAACATCGGGCAGAGTTGTTTTTACGGTTTCATTTGCTTCGATACTTGGGTATTTATCAGTAAGTAAAAACAGGTAGGAAGTAAACCGCAAACTTAAATCCAACAAAGCTTGATTAAAAGCCAGTGCATAAGTTGGGTACTTGCCACGAAAAACTATGGCGAGCAAAGTTGGGAAAAATAAAAAACCAATTGTCCAAGTCGCTATTTCATTTTCTTCAGATGCCCAATTTGAAAAGGCTGTTAAAAAGATATAAGCCGGAATAATAAGCAACGGACGAAATAGTGCAGTTAGGCGATTTCGGTTTTCTAACTGAACTTCTAGTTGCGTTTCGATTTGATTTCTCATTGCGACAGTCCGGCTTCCTTGCGTTCAAAGGGGTTTCTGCTCAATAGGTTACAATCAAAATATGCACAATAGCCACCGTATTTTTACTCGCATTGTGCCTAAAAAGACAATAATCGCCTTACTTTCACTAGCTTTAGTTCTTTTTGCTGTCCCTCAGGGTGCTTCTGCAAATGATGCGATATCAGCTGCCAGAGCGGAACTTGCTGAAACGATGAAGGCACTTGAAACTGCAAAAGCAAATTTAGCCAAGGCCGAAAAAGAACTCGCTAGTGCCAAATCAACTGCGGCGAAAATTGATCAAGAGTTGAAGGCAGCTGAGGCAGCACTTAATCAAGTGCAAGCCGAGATGGACGTACTTAACGCCCAGATAGCCGAGGATCAGGCTCAACTCGATGAAATTGTGAGAACTAGTTACAAGATGGGTGTCAGCAGAGAGTGGCTGATTGTTGACGTCATTATTAGTTCAGATACTGATGAAAATATAACTAGCAAGCTTGAATTTCTTAACCTTATTTTGGATAGCAGTAACGATGTACTAGCCCTATTGATCGAGAAAAAATCTGAACTTGCGATTAAGGTCCAAGAAGCCGAAAAAATTAAAGCTGACATTCAAGTAAAAAGTGAAGAGGCAAAAAAACTTGTTGTTCAGTTGGCTGAAAAAACTAAATTGGCTCAAGACGAAGCAAATCGTGTTCAGGCATTGGCTAACGAAAAAGAAGCAGTTCTTCGGAAATTAGTTTTTGCTGGTCTACCTGCCTCGGGCACAGTCTTAGGTGCCGACATTTCTTATGTGCAACATCCTGGTGGAGCGCCAATTGATTTTGTTCGAATGTATGACGCGGGTATTCGATTCCTTTACATAAAGGGTTCAAGTGGAGGAGATGGACCGAACGCACAAGCGTTGCGTTTAGCCAGTGAAGATTTACCAAAAGCACGCGAGGCAGGAATACTCACCGGTATCTATCATGTCGCGCTAATTGCCGCTGGTAGCAGTGTTGAGAGTGCGGCTGCGCAAGGTGCTGCCCAGGCAAATCGAGCTGTTAGCAACATGAATGCCATGGGTGGATTTAAACCTGGCGTACTACCTATTGCACTGGATGTCGAAGGATTTAGTTTGGCTGGCGGACCAGGTACTCCTGCATCAGTTGTTTCAGCATTCAGTGTTTCATTTGCAAATACTGTGCGTGCTCAAACTGGTCGAACGACTGTAATTTATTCAAACTTGAGTTTCTTAAAGCAGTATTTAACTGATCCGGCACTAAGAAATTATCCGCTTTGGGTTGCGAACCTAACTTCTGGATCTAATCCTGGGTCGCTAACAAATGGAACTTGTTTACCTACAGTTTGG
This sequence comes from uncultured Bifidobacterium sp., assembly GCA_964456135.1. Taxonomy (GTDB): domain Bacteria; phylum Actinomycetota; class Actinomycetes; order S36-B12; family UBA5976; genus UBA5976. Next base: position 231 of record CAYVZD010000017.1, on the reverse strand, counting down.
ACTAGCCCTGGATGTTCACTTGATTGGACGTTCTGGCAGTACACGCATACAGCGCCAGCTGCGAACTATGGAATAGCCCGAGGCAATCTCGATTTAAACAGACTTGGTAAATCGATTAACGAATTATTGGCTTTGGCAGGATATTAAAAAATCCAGGGGATCATCCCTGGATTTTTTGTTAGTAGCGGGGACAGGATTTGAACCTGCGACCTCTGGGTTATGAGCCCAGCG
>CAYVZD010000016.1:20273-21909 GCA_964456135.1 uncultured Bifidobacterium sp. | reverse complement strand
ATGACAACGTTATTTACACTCCACACAAATCACGGCGACATCCGCATAAATATTTTTGATAATCATGCGCCAAAAACTTGTAAAACGATTTTGGGATTAGCTCAAGGTACCCAAGAGTGGACTGACCCACGGACAAATGAAAAAACAACCAAGCCACTTTACGATGGCACAATTTTTCACCGAATCATTCCAGGTTTCATGATTCAAGGTGGCGATCCACTGGGTCAAGGTATTGGTGGCCCTGGTTTTAAATTTGCTGATGAACCGCACCCAGAATTAGTTTTTGATCGACCTTACTTATTAGCGATGGCGAATGCTGGACCTAATACAAATGGCTCACAATTTTTTATTACTGTTGCGCCAACAACTTGGTTGAACTTTAAACACACTATTTTCGGTGAAGTTGCAGATCAAGAAAGTCGCGATGTTGTCGATGCGATTTCTAATGTGGCAACTGGTGCAATGGATCGACCTGTTGAAGATGTTGTAATCGAAAAGACCACTGTTACCCAAAACTAATGACGACTTGCTACCGGCACTCTGATCGAGAAACATACATTGAATGTTCTCGATGCGGTCAATTTATTTGCCCAGAGTGCATGGTTAGCGCCCCCGTTGGGTTTCAATGTGTGGAATGTGTAAACCAAGCTCCAAAGCCAAAAGTCCGGTCAAGTTTTGGTGCACCTACCAAACAAATACCAATTGTTACTAAATATTTAATTGGTATTTGTGTTGGTGCCTTTATTTACATGATGTTAAATGGTGGCGTTTACTATCTAGCCAATAGATTTGGCATGATTCCACTGGCAATTGCAGGTGGAGAGTGGTGGCGATTACTAAGTTCTGCATTTTTGCATGGCAGCTTCCTTCACATCGCATTCAATATGTACGCCCTGTATTGGCTTGGCCCACAATTAGAAAACTTTCTTGGCCGAGCACGATTTTTAGGTTTGTACTTACTTTCTGCGCTTGGCGGCAGTGTTGCGTCTTACTATTTTTCAGATATTCAAACCGTTTCAGTCGGTGCTTCAGGTGCAATATTTGGATTATTAACTGCAACGATCGTGATCGGACGAGAACTTCGACATGACGTTTCACAACTAACAGTGTTACTGGCGATAAACGTGGGTCTAGGATTCTTTAGTTCAGCTATCGACTGGCGAGCACATTTAGGTGGCGCTGCCGTAGGTGCAGCAATCGGCTACATCCAAACCCGTGGCAATAAAGAATTCCGTTATGTAGGAATGATTGGAATTGCCGTAATCTTGCTTGGAATTGCATTGTTAAGAGGGCAACAAATTACTAGCCTTTTTACCGGCTAAGTAAATTCTCGATTACCATCTAGGGGAACAGTAAGTAGGATTGAGTTATGCCAGAATCAAAACGACGTAAATCACTTAAACCGGCCTACGTGCCACCTACCGCGAATAATCAAACGCCAGTGAAAATTGGTAGTCCGGTTTGGTTAGTTCCAACCATGGTTGGCATGTTTATCGCAGGGTTACTTTGGATAGTGGTTTTCTATCTCGCTGGCAGCCAAGTACCAGTTATGCGGGACTTGAATAATTTAGTAAACGTTGGAATTGGCTTTGGCTTTATTGGAGTTGGGTTCGCGCTAGCGACTAAGTGGCGCTGA
>CAYVZD010000016.1:14565-20173 GCA_964456135.1 uncultured Bifidobacterium sp. | reverse complement strand
TGGCGCTGAAACTCCTTTAATTACACCGGTGTAATTTCTCCCCAACGGTGGATAAGGTTGTGGATAAGTCCATGAACAGATCAAACTCTAGAAGAGCCCGTCGAGCCATCACTGCGTTGATTGCTCTTTCGGCTGGGCTCCTTTTTGTTTCAAGTGGAAACACCGCAGCGGGCACAAACATTCGCACGAGCGGCCTTGAGGATTTACGCAGCTTAATCATTAACCGTGCCAAAGGCATGGTCGGACTAGAGCAAGATGTAAATGCGCTACAAACCGAGGTTGGTCAATTAACCCAGGGAAAAATTGATCCCGAGTTGAGTGCGCAACTCGCTGCACTTGAGACGCAAGCTGGACTTTCTTCAGTAACGGGTCCAGCGCTTCAAGTTGTATTGGATGATGCACCAAGAATTCCTGGTACGCCGATTCCTGAAGGCTTTACCCCAGATGACTTAGTTGTTCATCAGCAAGATGTTCAGGCAGTAGTAAATGCATTTTGGCGGGGTGGTGCAACGGCCATAAGCGTGATGGATCAACGGATTATTTCTACATCGGCAATTCGATGTGTGGGTAATACGTTACTTCTGCAAGGACGGGTTTATAGTCCGCCATTTGTGATCACTGCAGTAGGAGATACTGCACAATTGCAAATTGCACTGAATGAAGAACCTGGTGTGAAAACTTATCGACAATATGTCGATCGAGTTAACTTAGGTTGGGAAGTAAACGTATTTAATGACTACACACTTCCAGCATGGGAAGGCTCGCTTAATTAATTTTTATTAATTACCGGGGCTAAACCAACAGCACGATTACGTGCATCTAAATCGCCACAACGTACTAACCATTCCGCCAGCATTTGATGGCCACCTTCCGTTAGCACTGACTCAGGATGAAACTGAACACCTTCAATGTCTTTTTCTTTATGACGAAGACCCATAATGACGCCACCTGAAGTTTGTCCAGTTATTTCAAGTTCGTCAGGAACAGTGTCTTTCTCAACTGCAAGCGAGTGATAACGGGTTGCAGTAAATGGAGAATTAACTGCTGCTAAAACGCCAGCACCTTCATGAAATACTTCAGACGTTTTTCCATGCAGTAACTCGGGTGCTCGAGAAACCGTTGCACCGAATGCCTCGGCAATAGCTTGATGGCCTAAACAAACTCCAAAAATTGGAACAACTCCACCAAGTTCTTTAACTATGTCTATGCATACACCGGCATCTTGTGGTGTTCCAGGTCCAGGTGAAAGCAAGATACCGTCATAACCTCGAGCGTCTTCGATAGTTACTTCATCATTTCGACGAACATCTACTTTTGCACCAAGCTGTCCTAAGTACTGGACAATGTTGTAAACAAAACTGTCGTAGTTATCAATAACTAAAATGCGAGTCATTTAATGCCAATTATGGAGTTGTCGCCGTTGGGGAAGGAGTCGCAGTCACCGTAACTGTTGGCGCTGGAGCCGCTGCAGCAGAAGCAACATTTAGCACCACAATTGTTCCTTTAACAGTTACTTCTCCTGGAAGTGGTGTTTGAGCAAGTACAGTTCCAGTTGCAATGTCACTTCTTGGTTCTTCAATAAATTGAACGGTAAATCCTGCAGTGAACAAAATTGTGTAAGCCTGAGTTCTATTTAAACCAAGAACATTTGGCACGGTAACTTTGCCACTAGAAACAGCCACATCAACGCGTGAACCTGCTTCAACTGAACTTCCAGCAATCGGATTTTGTTCCAGAATTGTGCCTTCAGGTTTGTCACTGTCTTTCTGAATAATTTTTCCAAGAACTAAATTTGAGGCTGAAAGTACTGCCCTAGCGTCATTGGTACTACTTAAATCAATTAAGTCCGGAACTAATGTTTCGCCTTTACCGATTGAAACTTTAATGTTTACTGCCTGACCTTTTTCAAGTCGCTCACCGGCAGCCGGATCTTGACCGACAATAGTGCCTTTAATTGCATTTTCGTCTGGTGTTGGTGCCTGTGTACCAAGTGCTAACCCAACACTTTCAAGCAATAACTGTGCTTCGGCTGTAGTTTTTCCACGTAAATCTGGAACAGTCGCGTTGTTACCGCCGCCACCGCCAAACAATGTGCTGGCTAGTAAAAATACTGCGGTTACAGCTGCAACTAAACCTGCAACAGCACTACCGACTTTAAATTTTTTGGACCGAGGGCGAGATTTTTTAGCTTTACCTGATTGCGCATTATCTTCAAGTTCAACAATTGGAATTGCTGTAGTCGGTGCACTCTGGGTGAAGACTTGGGTATTAGCTGCTGCACTAATTGGCATTCCAGCAATTGCTCGTTCCACGTCTGCGCGCATTTGGGCAGCCGATTGATATCGACTAGTTGGGTTCTTGGCTAATGCTTGTAAAACAATCGCATCAAGCGTTGGCGGAATACTTGGGTCTAAATGCGAAGGTGGGGTGACTTGCGAATTCACATGTTGATAAGCGATTGACACTGGCGAGTCACCAGTGAATGGAGTACTACCTGTTAATAATTCATAAAGTAAACAGCCAGCGGCATAAATATCACTTCGGGCATCAGCAACCTCGCCACGTGCCTGCTCAGGAGATAAATACTGTGCAGTTCCCATAACGGCACTGGTTGCAGTAACCGAAGTAGCAGCGTCACTCATAGCGCGGGCAATACCAAAGTCCATCACTTTAGCGTCGCCATGAGTGTTAATCATTACATTTGCTGGTTTGATGTCACGATGCACAATTCCGTGACGATGTGCATAATCTAGAGCCGCTAATACTCCAGCTAAAATTTCTAAGCCACGTTCTGGCAAAATACGTGGTCCATTTTGTAGCATTTCGCGAAGTGTTACGCCATCGACATATTCCATAACGATGTAAGGAACGCTGGTTCTAGTAATACCTTCGGTGTAAGTATCTTCACCGGTGTCATAGATAGAAACTATGTTTGGGTGATTCAATCCAGCGGCTGACTGAGCTTCACGTCTGAAACGTTCTAGAAAAATTGGATCTCTGGCTAGATCGGCGCGCAAAACTTTTATTGCCACCCGGCGGTTGAGTCTGGAATCAAGGCCTTCGTGCACCTCGGCCATTCCACCACGACCAATGATCTGCTTAATTTCGTAACGATCACCTAATCGTTCGAGCTGACTCACCATTTCTCCTTGCTAAACATGGGCCGACCACGTCTGCTATTAACTAAGACTACCTATTACCCAGTATTGCTTGCATCACAGCACGCGCGATTGGCGCGGCTAGCGCATTGCCACTTACTTCAGTTGCACCGCCACCATTTTGTAGAACTACTGCGACGGCAACATTTGCATTTTCTGCTGGTGCAATTCCGACAAACCACGCATGTGCAGATTCACCTGGAACATTTTCTGCAGTACCAGTTTTTCCGCCAACGGTAACTCCTGAAATTCGCGCATTAGAGCCGGTTCCGTTTTCAACAACGCCAACCATCATGTCTCGTAAAATTTTTGCATTTGTTGGCGACATTGCCCGACTAATTGCTTTGGGTTGTGCGCTTTCTAAAACAGTCAGATCAGTTCCAAGAGTTTCAGAGATTAAATAAGGGGACATCACAACGCCGTCATTGGCAATTGCTGCAGCGACCATGGCCATTTGCAAAGCAGTGGCTCGAACATCAAATTGACCAATTGCGCTCATGGCAGTTTGTGGCTCATCTGGATCGATTGGAAAATAACTTGTAGCCGCTGCCAATGGAATATCAAATTCAGTGCCGAATCCAAATTTTTCTGCCTGGGCAAATAGCGCATCAGAGCCCAATTCCAAACCGAGCCAAGCAAATGCAGTGTTGCATGAAATAGCTAACGCATTAGCCAAAGTTGTTTCATCATCAGGTCCACAGGATTTCTCATTCCAATTGCCCAAAGTTCGGTCAGTTAATGGAAGTTGAAATTCTTTTGGTCCAGGAATAACACTTTCACTGGTGAATTTTCCAGATTCAAGTGCAGCAGCAGCAGTGACTAATTTAAAAACGCTACCCGGCGGCAAAGTCATTGCTATCGGGCGATTCAACATTGGTTGATCTGGATCAGCCAACAATTTTTCGTATTGCGAAGTTATTTCCGCAGAGTCATGACTAGAAATTAAATTTGGATCAAATGATGGTGAACTAGCAAGAGCCAAAATTGCTCCAGTACTTGGATCAATTGCAACAACTGCTCCAGTTCTTCCATTCAAACTTTTCATTGCAACTGCTTGTGCATCAGCATTTAAAGTAAGTCGAACTGCGCCACCTTGAGGTTTTCGATTTGCAAACATTTGTTGTAAGCGATCAACAAAAAATCTGCTGTCATTTCCAGCCAAAATATCGTTTGCTTTTAATTCAATTCCGGTGGCGCCATAAACGAGTGAATAAAATCCCGTTGCTGCGGCGTACGTTTCCCCATCAGGGTAGGTACGTAAGAATTTCAAGTCGTTATTAGTTGGAACTGATTGAGCAATCGGTTCTGAGCCGATCAAAATTGCACCACGTTGTCGCGAATACTCAGTAAGTAGCATGCGTTGATTACCAGGCTTATTGCGCAACTCATCTGCTTGAAAGAATTGTAAAAATGAAACATTCAGCATCAAAGCCAGAATGAGTAAAACTAAAACAGCAGTAACTCGATTTATTTGTCGAATCATGACGCAGCTACTTTTTGTTGTTCAATTTCAGGTGCTCGCGCGGCGTTCGAGATTCGAATCAAAATTGCAATCAAAATATAGTTTGAGATTAATGAGGAACCACCGTACGAGAGAAACGGTGTGGTTAAGCCAGTCATCGGGATCAGGCGAGTAACTCCACCAATAACTATGAACGCTTGCAAGCCAATGACGGTAGAAAGGCCAATCGCTAATAAGTTTCCAAACGGATCGCGAGTAGCTACGGCTGCTCTTGCTCCACGTTCAACGATGATCGCGTAAAGAATAAAAATTGCAATTAAGCCAGTCAAACCAAGTTCTTCGCCAAGAGCCGAGGCGATGAAATCTGTTTTAGAAAATGGAACTAATTGCGGATAGCCGCGACCCCAACCAGTACCAAAAATTCCACCATTTGCCAGTCCATAAAGTGATTGAACTATTTGGTAGCCGCGACCTTCAGCATCAGCAAAAGGATCCAACCAAACACTAAATCTTGTTTGAACGTGACTGAAATTGAAATAGGCAAGTGTGCCACCAATAGCAAGCAGTACCGACGCAATAACAACCCAACCACGACGGCCAGTTGCTACGTATAACAAAACGATAAAGAGACCAAAAATCAAAAGTGATGTGCCAAGGTCTCGTTCGCTAATTAAAACTAAAAGTGCTAAAAACCAAATCAAAACTAGAGGTCCAGCATCTTTAGCTCTTGGTAACGGTAAGTTACCCACCTTGTTCTGAATTAATGCCAAAGTATGACGCCGAGAAACTAAATATCCAGAAAAGAAAATTGCTAATGCCACTTTGGCTAACTCGCCTGGCTGAAAATTAAAAGTGCCAATTTCCACCCAAAGTCTGGCACCGTTTATTTCAGAACCGATTACTGGCAACAATGGCATGAAAAGTAGAACGATTCCAGAGACTCCAAAAATAAAAGTTCTACGTTGCAGTCGACGATGATCACGAAGCA
>CAYVZD010000016.1:12511-14465 GCA_964456135.1 uncultured Bifidobacterium sp. | reverse complement strand
ACTCCTGAGCCAATTAACGTAGTCCAGCCAGCTAACGCACCTGCGCCAGTTGCATTATCAACCAAAATCCATGCAAAGACGCCAATTAACCAGGCCCCAATTAGTAGGGCAAGTTCGGCAGAACGACGAGTGGAGACTCGGTACTTGCGCAAGTTTTGACTCAACTAAATCACCCCGGACAACCAGGAGTTTGCGGATTTAATTTGCAGTTTGTAACAAGACTTTTCAAGTTATTTAAAATTCCCGTAGCTTCTGAGTAGGTAGTTGCATCGATAGTTTTTTCAACTTGGGTACGTTCAAAATTTGGTAATTCAGTCACTTTAATTTCGGCAACATCAATGACTCGGTAAAGCCCGGCTGAGGGTATTCCTTGAAATGTTGCAACCTCACCGGTTGGGCTGAAGACGCCAACAAACCATTGATTAGCCAACCAAAATAATCCTCCGGCAATACCAACCGTCATAACTAAAACTGTAGAAAGCACAGGAATTAACCGACTGCGTTTTTTTACTTCATAAAAAATTTCGGTTGGGTTTAGTTTGTCTAACTTTTCCACGGGGAACAAAACTTCTGGCAGTCGTGCTTGATTACCAACATCTGCTGCTGCGCCAATAATGACTGGATCAACTTCCATATTGTCTGCAACAATGTCAGCAACTATTACGGTCACATTATCTGGTGCTCCAGCTGCAATTGCACTATCAATTAATTCAGTAACTGAACTAGTTAAGTCTGTTGCACTCAGCGCGATACGTATTTCTTCTTCGGCAACTACGCCGCAAAGACCGTCACTACACAGCAGTAGCCGGTCACCAACTTTGGCTTCGCGAACAGAAAGATCGACGTCTACCGCATGAATGCCATCGATGGCACGCATCATTAAATTTCGCCGTGGATGCACCGCAGCCTGCTCTTTAGTTATCTCACCGGCGTCGACTAAAGTCTGCACAAAAGTATGGTCTTTGGTGATTTGTTGAAAATCTCCATCGCGAAGTAAGTAGGCACGTGAATCGCCTACGTGTGCAACGGCCATTCGTTCACCTCGAATGGCAACTGCAGTCATTGTGGTGCCCATGCCAGTTAACTCACGATTTGCTGAAACAACATCAGCTATATATTCGCCAGCAGTAATTACTGCATCAGATAAATGTGCCAAAACTTCATCGGCTTGTGTTGCTAACTTGGCTGCATTAACTACGCTGGCAACCGTTGCCGCACTTGCTAATTCACCAGCTTCATGTCCGCCCATACCATCGGCAACGACAGCAATATCAACTGAGGCGTAACCACTATCTTCGTTGTTTCGTCGAACTAATCCAATTTCAGAACGACCGGCAAAACGAAGTGCCAAGTTCGTCATGAACGAAGTTCCATACTTGTGCGCCCAATACGAAGTGTCATCCGAGGGCGTAACACAGTTGGTGCATTGACTCGATCGCGATCGACATAGGTGCCATTTGTTGAACCTAAATCTTCAATAACCCACTGCTTGCCACTAGGCGATAGTCGCGCGTGATATGTACTAACAAAGTCATCATCTAAAACAATTGTTGAATCTGCAGCTCGGCCAATTGTGATTGGAGTTATGCCAAGCGGAATAACAGTCCCTTCAAGGGCACCTTCAGTTATCACAATGTTGTTTGGAGATTTTCTGGTGCGAAGAGTAGGTCGAACACTTGGGCGAGTTGAACTACGAGCTGGAGTTAACGGTTTTGCATCGCGAGGTGCTTGTAAGTCTCGACGTAAAACACCTACGACCGAAATAACAAACCACCAAAGCGCAACCAAAAAACCAATTCGAGCAATAGTTACTAATAATTCAGACATAGTTATCTGCTCTTATAAGTAAAAGTTGTGTTACCCAATTTGATAATTGAACCGTCTTGTAGCACTGCTTCAGAAATACGTTGCCCATCAACAGTTGTTCCATTAGTTGAACCAAGATCTCGCACAA
>CAYVZD010000016.1:0-12411 GCA_964456135.1 uncultured Bifidobacterium sp. | reverse complement strand
TAAGTTTACTTGGGCAATCGACAAGGCATTTGCTTTGAATTAGTAAGGATTTAACCGATTAAATTGCCAGATTGTTGTTTTGTGCAGGTTTAAACATTCGAACTATTAATGTCGAAGCAACAATCGAAACAACAACAACCATCAAGACAGCAGTGAATTGAATTTCGCTAATTAGTCCTTTTGCCAATGCCGCACTTCCGAGCACAAATGAAAACTCACCAAGCTGACTTAAACCCACTGCAAGTTGTGCAGGTCTGGCATTAACTCTACTGAATTTTGTAAGTAAAAAGGCTGGCAATGTTTTTCCAACTATCAGTAAAAAAATAATTGCCAGCGCGAATGGAATCGATTGATCTAAATTCTTGAAGGAAATCAAACTACCCATTACAACAAAAAATAAAACTGCGAATAAATCTCGGAAAGGAAGTAAAACTCTTCGCACTTCATCAGTTTCACGGCCTTGGTTTAATGCTAAGCCAGCTACGAATGCAGCCAGTGCCATTGGAATTCCGAAAACAACTGTGCCGATTGCTGCAAGAGTTAAACCAATCGAAACCGAGTAAATTAAAAATAGATCGCCTTCCCATTTAACAAACCTAAGCAATTTGGGAAGTGCCTTAGAGGCTAAATAAGCCAGCACGCCAAATCCAATTAATCCAAGCAGAGCTAACGGAAGTGGGCGATCACCAACACCGATAATTGTTAGCACAACTGCAGCTATCGCAACACCAGTGATATCTTGCACGATGCTCCAACCAAGTAGCGCAGTTTCAGTCGCAGGATTTGTTGTTCGCCGCCGACTTCGAACTATGTTGACAATCACAACACTCGAGGACATTGCCACACTCAAGCCAATAAGTACTGCACCCCAAAATGGCAGACCAAACCAGATAAAAATTGGAGCGCTGATTAATAACCCTAAAATAATTTGTGATGGAGCTGCCCAAAAAATTGCTCGCTGTTCCGAGCGCAATCTGCGTAAATCGATTTCGATTCCAACTTCAAATAACAGCAGAATTACGCCGATGTCGGCCAAAATTATTAATTGCTCTGAACCTGCAACATATCCAGGTGTAAATGGTGAAACTAATAAACCAGTTAGTAAGTACCCAATAATTGCTGGCAAACCAAGTTTGCGGGCGAGTAGGCCAAGTGAGGCCGCTAAAAGTAAAACGACGCCAATATCTAATACCAAAGGTGCAGTATCAATAATTTGCGCGGTTTTCACCTTTAACAGTTTACTGTCGAAATCATTAACCACGTAGGCTTTAGTTGTGCCGATTGATCAAAAGCTAATTGAGCAAGTTAATCGTTGGCTGGAACAAGATCCTGACTCAATAACAAAAAAGCAACTTACGGAATTAGTTACTGCCGCAAAAGAAAATGAACCGGGTGCAGTTTTAGAACTAAGTGATGCATTTCGCGCACCATTGGAATTTGGCACTGCAGGTTTACGCGGTGCTCTAGGTGCTGGACCTAATCGAATGAATCGAGTCACCGTCTTGCAGGCAGTTGGTGGCCTTGCTGAATATCTAAAGGCAAATAATTTTGCTGGACAAAAAGTTGTAATCGGTTTCGATGCTAGATATAACAGTGATGTTTTTGCGAAAGATTCGGCAGAAGTTTTAGCTGGTTACGGATTTAAACCAATTATTTTTGATCATGTTGTACCAACACCAGTACTAGCTTTTGCGGTTAGAAATCTTTCAGCTTGTGCTGGAATTATGGTGACGGCAAGTCATAATCCACCGCAAGATAATGGTTATAAGGTTTACTTAGGCGATGGACGACAAATAGTTCCACCAGCCGATCAAGAAATCGCTGCGCAAATTAGAAAAATTTTGGATGTTCGTAAACTTCCGCGTGGTATTCAAATTGAAACTGCACCGCCAAGTTGTGAAATTGACTACGTAAATTCAGTTAAGCAAATTATTGAAAATGGACCACTTTCATTAGCAGTAAAACAAAGTATTAGTACTGTCTATACCGCCATGCATGGTGTTGGTTGGGTAACGTTAGCTCAAGTTTTCAATGTCTGCGGTTTCACCGAACCTGTTCCTGTTGTTGAACAGCGAGACCCAGATCCTGCGTTTCCAACTGTTAATTTTCCAAATCCAGAGGAAAAAGGTGCGCTGGACTTGGCGATTGAAAAATCGAAAGCAGAAAGTTCAGATTTGTTATTGGCTAATGATCCAGATGCTGATCGGTTAGCAGTTGCGCTACCTGTTGCATCCGGTGAATTTCAAATGTTGCGTGGTGACCAAGTTGGTATTTTGCTTGGCTGGTGGGTTATCCAACGAGCGAAACTTTTGGGACAAAAATTAACTGGGACTTTTGCTAGTTCAATAGTTTCTTCAATGATGTTAGAAGCTGTAGCGAAGTCAGCCGATTTAAATTATGAGCACACGTTAACTGGATTTAAGTGGGTTAGCCGAGTGCCAAATTTAATCTACGGTTATGAGGAAGCACTTGGATATTGTGTTGATCCTATTAGTGTTGGCGATAAAGATGGTATTTCAGCCGCTGCCATGTTTGTTGAATTAGCTGCTTATCTAAAGTCACAGAATCAAACAGTTTGGCAACAATTAGATGATCTGGCTCTTGAACATGGACTGTATTTAAGTGATCAGGTTTCTGTTCGAGTTACAGATCTAACGGTGGTGCCACAAGTAATGAATTCTCTTCGCGTGAAGCCACCAAAACATTTCGGTTCAATGGCTGTAAGTGCTGTTTTAGATTTAGCAAAACCCGAAAGTGGTTTACCGCCAACAGACGGAGTTGTTTTTTACTTAACTGGTAAAGGACAGGTTACAAAAGGCCGAGTCATTGTTAGGCCAAGTGGAACAGAGCCAAAAATTAAGTGCTACCTTGAAGTCGTTGTGCAATCAACTGATTTAATTAAAAGTCGACAAGCTGCACAAGAAGAAATTGAAAAAATTGCAAGAGATGCCAAGCCGTTGCTAACCGGAGGAAATTAATGGATCGCGCAACACTAGCTAAGTACGTTGATCACACCTTGCTTAAACCTGAAGCTACTGCGGACGATGTAATTGCGCTTTGCAATGAAGCAAACGAGTTAGGTGTTTTTTCGGTTTGTGTATCACCAAGCTTTGTATCTCTGGCTAAAACAACTGTTTCTTCAGGAGTAGCGGTTGCAACAGTTTGTGGTTTTCCAAGCGGAAAACATGAAACTGAAATTAAAGTAGCTGAAGCTGCGTTGTCTGTTGCTCAAGGTGTCGACGAAGTAGACATGGTCATTGACGTAGGTCGCGGAATTATGGGTGATTGGGATTATGTACAAAGCCAAATAACCGCGGTGCGAAAAGTAACGCAAGGCAAAGTATTAAAAGTAATTTTAGAAACCGCTGCTTTGAACGACGATCAAATTAAAAATGCTTGTTTAGCTAGTGATTTTGGTGGAGCAGATTTTGTTAAAACCTCGACTGGATTTCATCCTGCAGGTGGGGCCGAGTTAAGAGCAATCGAAATAATGCAAAAAACAGTTGGTGGACGTCTAGGGATCAAGGCAAGCGGTGGAATTAGAACTGCTGAATTTGCGTTGGAATTGATTCAGGCGGGTGCAACTCGATTAGGGCTTTCTGGAACTCGGGCAGTTCTGGACGGTGTTACTGCAACTGATAACTACTAAAGACCAAGTTCAGTTCGGATTTTTTGATAGCCAGGTTTAACCACATTATTAATAATGGCAAGGCGATCATCAAACGGAATGAATGAACTTTTCAAGCTATTGATAGTGAGCCATTCAAAATCTTTAAGTGTGTAATCAAATGCCTGCGCAAGCCAAAACATTTCCTTGGTCATTGAAGTATCAGACATAAGTCGATTATCAGTATTCAATGTAACGCGGAAATTTAGCTTACGAAGTAAACCAATTGGATGTTTAGCGATACTTTCAGCCGCTCCAGTATCTACATTTGATTTCGGACATAGTTCAAGTGGAATGCGGCGGTCGCGAACATATGCAGCTAAGTCACCAATAGTTACCGAACCATCTGGATTTACTGTGATGTCATCAATAATTCGCACTCCATGACCAAGTCGTTCGGTGCCACAAAACTGAATTGCTTCCCAGATACTTTTTAAGCCAAAAGCTTCACCAGCATGAATTGTGAAATGCGCATTTTCCCGTTGTAAGTACTGGAATGCATCTAGATGTTCTGTTGGTGGGTAACCCTTTTCTTTACCTGCGATATCGAAACCAACCACACCTTTATGGCGATACTGGACTACTAATTTTGCAATTTCCAGCGAAACATCAGCCATTCGCATTGCAGTAAGTAATGCACCAACGCGAATCGGCTTACCTGCTTTAGCGCTTAATTCACTTCCTTGATTAAATCCATCAAGTACTGCATCAATAACTTGTTCATAAGTTAAACCTTTTGCCGTGTGTAGTTCGGGGGCGAATCTGATCTCGGCATAAACTACGCCCTCATTCGCTAAATCTTCGATACATTCACGAGCAACACGAGTTATCGCCGCTGGAGTTTGCATCACGCCAACAGTATGGGCAAAGGTTTCTAAATAAACTTCAAGCGATCCTTGAACGGCTGTGTGGAACCATTTTGTTAGTTCAGGTTCATTATCAAATGGCAGTTTGTCATAACCAGTTTCTTTAGCTAAATCCAAAATTGTTTTAACTCGAAGTCCGCCGTCAAGATGATCATGAAGTACAGCTTTTGGAACGCGTTTTAAGATTTCTTGGGTAAGCATTACTCATCTTCTCTATTTACTAAGTCAATATCAAAAGCTGGTAAACAAATTGCCACGTATTGTGCAGCTTCTTTGGTTAAGTATCTAACCCGTTCTCCGGCTCGGGTAACAATTGCCTGATTTGCTTTAACTAAAGTCGAACCACCAGCATGCTCAACTTCAATTGAACCGCTTAACACGATTGTGAATTCATCAAATTCAGGTGTTTGGGCTGGCTCGCTCCATCCAGCAGGTGCCTGCATCACCGCAACAGAAATTTTTTCGTCATTACTGTTTACTCGCCCGATAAATTCAGCGATCGATTTTCCACCAGGTACTGGAATTAGTGTTGGTTCTTCAATAAGTTCAGGCATGTACTAACTCTACGTTATTCAAAAATTAAACAATTCGATCTATTACTAACGGGAATCTGTCTTTAATTTCAGACTGTTCACCAATTTCAAACCCATTCATCAATGTTTCAAGTGCTAGTTCAATCCTTGCCGGATCATCTGTGTGCAAAGTAAATAATTCTTGACCTTTAGTTACTCGATCACCTTGAGTTGCTGACCACGTTACGCCTGCACCTGCTTGAACAGAATCTTCTTTGCGCGCACGTCCAGCACCTAATCGCCAAGCTGCAATACCAACACTTAGCGCATCCAATTTAGTTAAGTAACCATCGCTTTGCGCGACAACTGTATGACTTTCTTTTGATTTGGGAAGCGGTGCATTAACATCGCCACCTTGTTGTGAAATCATTTTGCGCCAGACATCCATGGCGCTGCCATCAGTTAATGCAGTTTGTGGTTCTTTAGTTGGCTTAATACCTGCAGCATCAATCATTTCATTTGCTAATAAAACAGTTAGTTCAACAACATCGCTCGGGCCGCCACCGGCTAAAACATCAAGAGCTTCTTGAACTTCGAGTGCGTTGCCTGCCGTGCGACCTAGAGGAACATCCATTGCAGTCAGTAGGGCACGAGTTTTAACACCGGCGTCATTACCGATTGTCACCATTGTGCTCGCTAACTCAGTAGCTTGCTCAACCGTTTTCATAAATGCACCTGAACCAACTTTCACGTCAAGAACTAATGCACCTGTTCCCTCAGCAATTTTTTTGCTCATTATCGATGCTGAAATTAGTGGAATCGACTCGACTGTGGCAGTCACATCACGCAAGGCATAAATACGGCGGTCTGCAGGGGCAAGTGTTTCACTTGCGGCACAGATAACCGCACCAGTTTGAGCTAGTACATCAAACATCTCTTGATTAGAAAGTTTGGCTCGCCAACCTGAGATTGATTCAAGTTTGTCTAAAGTTCCACCAGTATGACCAAGTCCACGTCCAGATAGTTGTGGCACGCTGACGCCACACGCAGCAACTAGCGGCGCAAGTGGCAAAGTTATTTTGTCGCCGACCCCACCTGTTGAATGTTTATCTGCAGTTGGTCTACCCAACTTAGACCAATCCATTGTTTCGCCAGAATTTATATAGCTTTGGGTCCAACGAACAATTTCACGACGATTCATGCCATTGAGCAAAATTGCCATCGCCATGGCTGACATTTGTTCTTCAGCAATTACATTTCGTACATATGCATCTACAAACCAATCGATTTGCGCGTCAGTTAACTCACCTCGATCGCGCTTTATTGCGATAACTTCGGGCGCAGAAAAAGGTTCTGGTTTGTTGCTGTTCATTAAACCCATCTTGCCACGCAAAATGCGTGTTTAGTGATTAGTGTGTTTTTACTTACGATTCACTAAATCATCCGGGCCAAATGCGTCAGGCAAAATTTCGCGCATTGGCTTAATTCCTGAAACTGAATCAAGCAAACAGTCGGCACCGCCATGTTCCCACAGCAATTGGCGACAACGACCACATGGCATCAAAGCATTGCCGTGGCGATCAACACAGGCTACCGCGACTAAACGACCGCCACCTGAGTTAATTAAGTTTGAAACTAAACCACATTCTGCACAGAGGCCGACTCCGTATGATGCATTTTCAACATTGCATCCAGTAATGATTCGCCCATCATTTACAAGTGCGGCTACACCAACCGGAAAATCAGAATAAGGCGCGTAGGCATTTTTCATTGCTGCTCGCGCATGTTCGCGCAAGTTATTCCAGTCAATTTCCATTTAGTGTGCTTCGCCTCGTCGATAAGGTATTCCATCAGCAGCTGGTGGCCGCAAACTTTGTGAGGCAGTCGCTAGAACTAACAAGGTTGTTACGTATGGTGCAACTAAAGCAACTTCAGTTGGCATTTTTGTCGTTAATAAAAACGCACTTAATAGCGCAGCACCAAGAAAACCAAGTGCCATACCCGTTCCACGCATGCCACGGATCAACATCATGATGGCTATTGCAATCAGCACGAGTGCACCAAGTAGCGTCAGACCATTAATGTTTGATTTATCGCGAAGTTGAAGCGCATCGATGTAACCAAAAATTGCTGCACCAACAGCAGTACCGCCTGGCCGCCAGTTACCAAAAATCATTGTTGCTAAACCAATGTAACCACGCCCAGCAGTCTGTCCCTCGCGGTAAACGTTCGTACCAACCATTGCTAAGTAAGCGCCAGCTAAACCAGCAAGTGCGCCAGACACTGTCACTGCAATGTATTTGTACTTATAAACATTCACACCAAGAGTTTCAGCGGCCCATGGATTTTCTCCAGAGCTGCGCAGCCTTAACCCAAAAGATGTGCGCCACATAATGAATGAGGTCAACATGAATAACGCAACCGCAAGAACAGTAATGATTGAAATTTGATAAAAGAAACCAGAAAGCAAACCAGCTGCGTCACTTAATAAGAAAATACCTTTTTTCTGAAACGCAGAAAGTGGCTCTGCTATCGCTTCGATAGTGAAACTAGGCAAGTTGGAAACTGGGGGTGATTGAGTTTGACCACCACCTGGAGCGTTTGCAAAAGCTAGCTTGGCTAAAAATTGAGTGGAACCAAATCCCAGAATGTTAATTGCGGTACCTGCAATTATTTGATCAACACCAAACGAAACTGTAGCAATCGCAAAAATGAATGCACCTAACGCGCCATAAATAACTGCAGAGGCAATCCCAACCCATGGTCCATATTGCCAACCAGCCCAGCCAGCACCGAATGTACCTAGAATCATCATGCCTTCAAGACCGATGTTTGCTACGCCAGAACGTTCTGACCAAATTCCACCTAAACCAGCTAAACCAATTGGCACAGCTAAGCCAACTGCAGCAGCAATAGTTCCGGTACTAGTTAAATCAGCAGTGTCAGCAAATGTTCGAGCTAGCGAGAGTGCAAATAGTGCAGCAAGCAGTAACAAGGCAACACGAATTAACTTTGTTTTAGGTAAGGCGATGCGTGACATTATTTACCACCTTCACTTGCACCAGCGGCAGCCAAGGCTTTGCCTACATTTCGTTGCTGGGTGATAACTTTGCGTCGTCTTACTAGTTCATATGCAACTACAACTGATAGCACAATCACACCTTGCATAATTGTCACAATTTCTCTTGGTACACCCTCTAAATCAAGAATCTGACTTGAGACATCTAAGAAAGCCCAAAGCAGTGCACCGAATGCGATACCAACGGGATTGTTACGACCTAAGAGTGCAATTGCAATACCAGTAAATCCATAGTTCGCCGGAAAAGTAAGTGTGTATGAAAATTCTTTGCCAAGTAAATCTGGTAAACCAACAAGTCCAGCAACTGATCCAGAAGCCAACATCGCATAAACGATCATTCGCTTACTATTTACGCCACTGGCCTTTGCTGCAGAAGGAGATAACCCACTGGCTCGCAAGTCGTATCCAAAACGAGTTCGGTTAAGTACTATCCAATAAATAATGCCAACCAAAATTGCAATAAAGAAAAATCCATAAACTTTCACTTTTGGATCGATCAAATTAAATCCAGCAAGTCGTGCACCTTCTGGAATTACTGGAGTTCCGCGCACATTTAGCTTTACTTCACTACCAACATTTGTTTGCACAATTATGTAACTAATTACACCGATGGCGATGAAGTTCAACATGATGGTTGAAATCACTTCGCTAATACCGCGCACAATTTTTAACCAAGCTGCTATTCCAGCCCAAAGTGCGCCAACTACCATCGCTGCCAAAATTGCGGCAATCACAGTAAGTGGCCCGGGTAAAACTACCCAACCAGCTATGGCGCCCGCTGTCATTGCAGCCAATCGATACTGTCCATTAACACCAATGTTGAATAGGTTCATTTTGAAACCGATAGCAACTGCAACCGCGCTTAAGTAATAAGTAGTTGCCGTATTAACTATCAGGGTAAGTGACCGAGTTGAAGTTCCGTAATCAAACATTCGGCTGAATACTTCAACTATGTTTGCGCCAAATGTTGCCAAAATAATGCCAGTAACGATTAGCGAAAACACAATTGCCAAAAGTGGCGCAGTCAAAACCTCAGTGAGTTTTTTAAGTTTCATTACGCAGCCGCTCCTGCACCAGTCATTGCATTACCCAGTTGTTGTGGCGTGACAGTTGCAGGATCTGCATCAGCAACAAATTTTCCACGCAGAATAACTTTGAGTGAATCACTCAATCCGATTAGTTCATCTAAATCAGCACTGATTAAAAGCACTGCTAAGCCTGCTGCTCGAGCAGCTCGCAAATGATCCCAAATTGCAGCTTGTGCACCGACATCAACTCCACGAGTTGGGTGCGCTGCAATTAGCAACTTTGGTTCACCAGACATTTCACGACCCACAATTAATTTCTGCTGATTTCCACCAGACAGCGCACTTGCAAATACATCAATACTCGGGGTGCGAACGTCGTATTCGGCAACAATTCGAGCAGTATCTGCTTTAGCTGCTTTGGGTGTTAACCACATACCTTTGGAATTTGGGGCAAGTGTTTGATGGCCCAACATGCGATTTTCCCAAAGTGGTGCTTCAAGGAGTAATGCTTGGCGTGACCGATCCTCAGGAATGTAAGCAATACCGTGTTCGCGGCGCCTCCGTGTTGGCCAGTTTGAAATATCAATACCCTCGTACTTGACGGTGCCAGTTGACTTTTCGATTCCCAGTAGAGCATTGAGCAGTTCTGATTGACCATTACCTTCAACACCGGCAATTCCTAGAATTTCTCCAGCATGTATTTTGAAATTGGCATGATCAACCAGCGCCTTGCCACCTTCAGCAAGAACTGTTAAATCACTTACTTCCAACACAACTTTGTCAGTAACAGTACTTTCAGTAGTTGCTGGAGTTGGCAATTCACTGCCAACCATCATCTCGGCTAAGTCTTCAGCCGTAACTTTTTGGGTTTTTGGATTTACTGTTCCAACGGTCGATCCAGCTCTAATTACAGTAATTTCATCAGCAATTTCTAAAACTTCATCAAGTTTGTGACTGATGAAAATAATTGTGATGCCTTCTGCTTTTAGGTCATTAAGTGCTTTAAATAACTCATCAACTTCATGCGGTACTAAAACAGCAGTAGGTTCATCCAAAATCAAGATGTTGGCACCGCGATATAAAACTTTTAGAATTTCGATTCTTTGACGATCTCCCACACCAAGCTCTGACACAAATTCATTAAGTGGCAATTCAAGTCGATACTTTTTTGCGATGCTGGAAATTTTTTCTTCTGCAGATGCAGTATCTAGTCTGATACCTTTTTTAACTTCACTACCTAAAATAATGTTTTCTAAAACAGTTAAATTGTCGGCCAGCATAAAGTGTTGATGCACCATACCAATACCAACTTCAATGGCATCAGATGGCGAATCAAAATCTTGTGCTGCACCATTAACTAAAATTTGTCCCTCATCTGGCTTTTGCATGCCGTAAAGGATTTTCATCAAAGTTGATTTGCCAGCGCCATTTTCACCTACGATGGCATGAGCGCTTCCACGGCGAACTTTTAAATTAACGTTGCTATTTGCAATAACACCTGGAAATCGTTTCCAGATTCCAGTTAACTCAACGGCATTTTCTGAATTTGCCATAATTCCTAGCCACTTCTCGTAGGGACCTATTTAGTTTTATTAACCCAAACTTACGACTATCTATGGATAAAAGTGTGGCCCGGGTAGATATTTCTACCCGGGCCAACGCCTTTTAGTTTGCTACTTAATTATTCAGTAGCAACTGTTACTGAACCGCTCTTGATTGCTTCGGCAGCAGCATCTGCAGCAGCCTTGAAATCATTAACGGCAGCGTTTGATGTGGCATAGCCAACACCGTCGCGAGCAAGGTCAAAGTTCTGGACACCAGTTAATGGTGCGCCATCTACTACGCCCTTGATCACTTCGAATACGGCTGTGTCAACACGCTTTAGCATCGAAGTAAGGATTACATCCTTTACATCAGCAAGTGATGGAACTGTGTACTGATCTGAGTCAACACCAATTGCCCATAGACCAGCTTCTGGTCCACCAGCAGCTTGGATTGCTTGGAACATACCAAGACCTGAACCACCAGCAGCTGCGTAAGCGATGTCAACACCCTTGTCGATCATTGCTGCAGTTGCAGTCTTTGCCTTGTCTGGAACGTTCCATGCAGTGTTGTCACCAGCTGGACCCATGTATTCAGAAAGAACTTCGATATCTGGGTTAACTGATTTTGCACCTTGGACGTAACCAGCTTCGAAAGCCTTGATTAGTGGAATTTCCATACCACCAATGAAGCCAATCTTGCCTGACTTGCTTGCAGTAGCTGCAATTGCGCCAACTAGGTATGAACCTTGTTCAGCTGCGAATACCAAGCTAGCAACATTTGCACCTTCGACTACTGAGTCAACGATGGCGAAGCTAGTTTCTGGGAATTCAGCAGCTACAGCACCAACAGCTGCAGAGTAAGCAAAGCCAACTGCAATAACTGGGTTGTAACCTTCAGAAGCTAGAAGACGTAGACGTTCTTCACGGCTTGCATCAGTTTCATCTGCACCAGCTTCAACTTCCTTGACTTCTACGCCAAGTTCAGACTGAGCGCGAGTTAGACCAGCGTAAGCAGCGTCGTTGAATGAACCATCGCCACGACCACCGACATCATATGCAAGACCAACTTTTACGCTGCTTGCTGCACTTGTAGGCTCAGCAGTTGCAGCGGCTTCATCGCTACCGCCACCGCAAGCACTTAGTACAAGTGCTGCTGCAGCCATAACTGAAGCAATTTTTAAACCCTTCTTCACAGATGGGCTCCTCTCTTAAGCAACTTTGTGAATGTCACATTGTCTAAAATTCATTGTAAATCAGGGCTCTTTTGTGCACTGCGTGGCGGTCTAGTGTTGGCAAATCGTCACCAAGTTGTAACTTTCGCTAGCCACTAATGATTCACTTGAGTAACACCAGTAACAAAACTGATTTACCGTTATTCCTGATCCGAACTGATGCATAAATAAGGTATCCGCGTAATCTTGTAGCGTGCGGATTTTGATTACAGAGCATCCTCTTATTTCACACAAAATAACCGCTTTGCGTGATGAGCGAACTCCTTCGCCGACATTTCGCCAACTTGCTGAAGAGCTAGTAACTCTTCTTGCTTACGAGGCAACACGAGACATTCGAGTCGAGCCAGTCACTATTCAGACTCCAGTAGCAAAGACAGTTGGGATGCAATTGTCGCAACCAACCCCGGTCGTAATTCCAATTTTGCGGGCTGGTTTAGGAATGCTCGAAGGAATGACCAGATTACTTCCAACATCTGAAGTTGG
>CAYVZD010000015.1:18953-22481 GCA_964456135.1 uncultured Bifidobacterium sp. | reverse complement strand
CTAAGTAAGTTGATTCCGATTCCAATAAGTAATAACCCACCAACGATGTTCATCGTCAAAATTTGAACCGGTGAAATAAAAGTTCCTAAATACATGCCAAGTACCGTGAAACTGCCTTGCAGTAAGCCAACTGGAATTATCGAAGCGGCAACACCCCAGCCAAATGATGCAGCAAATGCAATCGAGGCAAAAAAGTCCAAGGTTGATTTAAGTAAAAGTTGATCAATTCCATTACCTAAACCATCAGAAATTGAACCCATTAGGGCAAGTGGACCAATTCCAAATAACAAGGATGCAGCAACAAATCCTTCGGTGAATTTGCTAGACGAATCTTCCTTGGCAAAGCGGTTGCGCAATCGGTCGCCAAAATTATTTAGCCGGTCTTCGATTCGAAGAAGTGAGCCAGTTATTCCGCCGAGCAATATTGCGCCAAGGGGAACTAGTAACGAACTTCCATCCGGTAAAGCAGATTTAAATTCTGGTTTTGTTAAATCAAGTACTGCGATAAATCCACTAATTAGCGTGATTAACCCAAGTCCATCAGTAACCACATTGCGAACTCGATCAGCTAACCGGTGAGCCAGAAATACACCAATCAAGGTGCCAAGCACAATTGTGCCAAGGTTAATTACTGTGCCAATACCTGGAAACATTTAGCGAAACGCTACTTTGCTTTTCTGTCACGGATTAAGCAGGTAATTCGGCCAGTACAAATTAATGTCCCAGCTTCATCAAAAATCTTGACTTCATAAGTTGCCAAAGTATTGCCCAAACTAATTGCGGTGGCTTTGCCGGTAACCAATCCAGTGCGAGCTGACTTGTGGTGGGTGCCACTAATTTCAATGCCAACTGCAATTCGATCTTGGCCAGCGTGAATAACAGCGCCAATTGAGCCAAGTGTTTCAACTAAAGCCATGGATGCGCCACCATTTAACAAGCCAAAAGGTTGAGTGTTGCCTTCAACTGGCATGGTGCCGATGACTTCTTGGCTACTTGCGCTAACTAACTTGATTCCCATGCGCTCGGCCATCGGGCCAACTGGAATAAGTGATGTGTCAATGGGTTGCGACATTTAATAGCCCTCTAGGATCAAAGTGTGGCGAATACCTCTAAGTTTCTCATTCTTGATGGGCACTCGCTGGCATACCGCGCCTTTCACGGGCTACCTGTAGAGAATTTTGTCACGAGTTCAGGCCAACACACTAATGCTGTTTATGGCTTTACTTCGATGCTGCTAAATGTCTTAAAAGAGCAAAAGCCCACCCATTTAGCAGTGGCCTTTGATGTTTCTAGAGACACTTTTAGGTCTCAGCGTTACCCAGATTACAAAGCAACTCGAGCCAAAACGCCGCCTGAATTTAAAGGGCAAGTTGAGTTAATCAAAGAAATACTTACTGCGCTGAACATAAAAGTTGTGACTGCCGATGGATATGAAGCCGATGACATCTTGGCCACACTCGCACATGCCTGTGATTTTAAAGTAAACATAATTTCGGGGGATCGAGACACTTTCCAGCTTGTTGATGATCGAGTAACTGTGCTTTATCCGCGCAAAGGTATGTCTGATTTAGTTCTAATGACACCTGATGCTGTTAAAGAAAAATATGGAGTCGGCCCTAGCCAATACCGCGATTTAGCCGCCATGGTTGGTGAAGCAAGCGACAACTTACCCGGTGTGCCGGGAGTTGGCCCAAAGACTGGGGCAAAGTGGATTTTGGAATTTGGTTCGCTTGAGCAAATTATTGCCAAAGCCGATTCGATTACCGGCAAAGTTGGCGAGTCCTTGCGCGCAAACATTGATCGGGCTAAAGAAAATTACGATTTAAATCGACTTGTAACTGATGTGCCAATCGAAACTGATATCAATCTTTATCAAAAACAGGATTATCAACCAAATGTGGTGCATTCAGTATTTGATGCAATTGAATTTTCCGCATTACGGTCTCGGCTACTTTCTGCCTGGCCAACTAAGTTAACGGCAAGTCCGGCCACAACGAAAGTTGCCCCAACAGCTGCGGCAAAACCTACTCAAGCTTCAAAACAAGTTGAGGCAAAAGAATTATCAGCCTGGCTAAAAGCAAATTCTCAAACTGAAATTGCAGTTGCATTTAGTGGGCAGTGGGGTCAAGGTACTGGGCGAATCGACACTGTTGCCATGCTGGCTGATAGCAGCGATGCAATTTGGGTCGATTTCAAAAGTGCCCAAAAAGAATTAGGTACTTGGTTTGAATCGAGTGCCCCAAAAATTATCCATGACGCTAAAGGCCCAGCTCTTGCGTTAGCAAGTTATGGAATTAAGTTAAACGGAATTCAAATGGATACGGCTCTAGCCGCTTATCTACTAGCTCCTGGCGGCCGTAATTTTTCATTAACTGATCTAGCCCTTCGTTATTTGAAACTTGATTTAGCAGAAATGTCTGCGCAGCCAGCTCAACTTAGTTTTGATGCTAATTCGTCAGCAGATGGTCAGGCGCTTAGCATTCATGCCGACGCCACCATGCAACTTGCAAAGCATTTTGCAAGTGAATTAGAAACCAGGGGAGTAGCCAAGCTATTAACTGAGATGGAAATTCCTTTAATCAATGTACTTGTTGAAATGGAAGCCGCTGGAATCGCTATTGATGTACCTGCGCTCAAGAAACTCGAAGATAGTTTCGAAGTAGATGTTCAAGGCTGTATTAAACAAGCACATAAAGCCGCTGGTCATGAATTCAATTTAGGTTCGCCAAAACAATTACAAGAAGTTCTCTTTGAAGAACGTGGATTACCTAAAACTAAAAAAATTAAAACTGGTTACACCACAGATGCAGATGCCTTACAAGGATTACTTGAGCGTTTCCCAGATGATGAGTTATTAGTAGCGCTAATTCGATTTCGCGAAATAAGTAAATTACGACAAACTGTGACAGGTTTATTAGCCTGCGTTGCAGACGATGGCCGAATTCACACTACGTTCAATCAAATGATTGCAGCGACTGGTCGCTTAAGTAGTACTGAGCCAAACTTACAAAACATTCCAATTCGCACTGAAGAAGGTGGATTGATTCGAGACACATTTGTTGTTGGCAAGGGGTATGAAACTCTTTTGACTGCTGATTACAGTCAAATCGAATTACGCGTAATGGCTCATCTATCTAATGACCAAGGTTTAATAGATGCGCTAAATTCTGGTGAAGATTTACACACAACTGTTGGCTCTTATGTCTTTAGCGTGGCGAAAGACAAAGTTGATGCAGAAATGAGACGCAAAGTTAAAGCCATGTCTTATGGCTTGGCCTATGGACTTTCGGCATTTGGTTTAGCCAATCAACTTGGCATTGGTACTGGCGAAGCAAAAACTTTGATGGATAAATACTTTGAACGTTTTGGCGGAGTACGCGACTATTTAGCCAAAGTTGTTCAGGAAGCGCGCAAAGTTGGTTACACCGAATCTATTTTTGGTCGTCGACGATATTTACCCGATTTAAATAGTGACAATCGTCAATTACGTGATATCGCAGAACGTGCGGCATTGAATGCTCCGATTCA
>CAYVZD010000015.1:15685-18853 GCA_964456135.1 uncultured Bifidobacterium sp. | reverse complement strand
TCTGCCTATTCTTAGAAGGTTGAAATTCGCCATTTTTTAGACATAGGAAAAATGGCTCAACTAATCAAATTAAAAATCTGGTTATTTGAAAAGGTAATTTCGGCGTCCGCACTATAACTATCCACCTAAGGCATTAACTTAATGACCGTAACTACAAACAAGAGTCAATCAATCACCGTAAACGACATTGGCTCTGCCGAGGACTTCCTCGCTGCAATAGATAAGACAATCAAACCTTTCGACGACGGAGATCTCGTTGAAGGCATCGTAGTAAAAGTAGACCGTGACGAAGTTCTTCTAGACATCGGCTACAAAACTGAAGGCATCATTCCTTCTCGCGAACTAAGTATCAAACACGACATCGATCCAAATGAAGTCGTAAAAGTTGGCGACACAATCGAAGCTTTAGTTCTTCAAAAAGAAGACAAAGAAGGACACTTAATCCTTTCTAAGAAGCGCGCACAATACGAACGCGCATGGGGCGACATCGAAAAAGTTAAAGAACAAGATGGTGTTGTCACCGGAACTGTTATCGAAGTTGTTAAGGGTGGCTTAATCGTTGACATTGGTCTTCGTGGCTTCCTTCCTGCTTCACTTGTTGAAATGCGTCGTGTCCGTGACCTTGCTCCTTACATTGGCAAGCAAATGGAAGCAAAAATTATTGAACTTGATAAGAACCGCAATAACGTGGTGCTTTCACGTCGTGCTTATCTTGAACAATCACAAAGTGCAGTACGTACTGGTTTCTTAAACCAATTAGAACCAGGTCAGATTCGCAAGGGTGTTATTTCAAGCATCGTTAACTTTGGTGCTTTCGTCGATCTTGGCGGAGTTGACGGTCTAGTTCACGTATCTGAACTTTCTTGGGAACACGTAGATCACCCATCAAAGGTGGTTGAAGTTGGTCAAGAAGTAACTGTTGAAGTTCTTGAGGTTGATTTCGAACGTGAACGCGTATCACTATCGCTTAAGTCAACTCAAGAAGATCCATGGCAGCACTTTGCTCGTACCCACCAAATGGGTCAAGTTGTTCCTGGTGAAGTTACCAAGCTTGTTCCATTTGGTGCATTCATCCGCGTCAGCGATGGCATTGAAGGTTTAGTTCACATTTCTGAACTTTCTGGTGCACATGTTGAAATTCCAGAACAAGTTGTTCAGGTTGGTGACCAAGTATTCGTGAAGGTTATCGACATTGACTTAGAACGTCGTCGCATCTCACTTTCACTTCGTCAAGCAAATGACGATGCCCAAGTTGCTGGTGCCGATACTTTTGATGCTTCTGTTTACGGATTCAATCAATACGACGAAAACGGAAACTACATCTACCCAGAAGGTTTCGACTCACAAACTAACGAGTGGTTACCAGGTTACGAAGCCCAGAAAGAAGAATGGGAACGTAAATACGCCGAAGCTCACGCTAAGTGGGAAGCCCACAAAGCACAGGTTGAAGAAGCAAAGAAAGCTGGCGGCGCAGCCGAAGCAGCAGTACCTGCACAACCTGCAAGTGAAGGAACACTTTCTGGCGACGAATCACTACAAGCACTTCGCGATGAATTAAGCGACAAAGCCTAGTTCTCGCTACAAAGAGCCACAGCCCAATGGTTGTGGCTCTTTGTTTTTTCGGCACTAACCTTGGAATGTGTTAGTTGCATTAACTGGTGGAATTGCTTCGGGTAAGTCCACGGTTGCCCAAATGTTTGCGCAAAAAGGTGCAGTTGTTATTAAAGCCGATGAGTTGGCGAGAAAAGTTGTTGCCAAAGGTGGTCGGGCGCATGACCAAGTCGTGGCTAAATTCGGTGCTGGCATACTCCAGTCAGATGGCCAAGTAGATCGACAAAAATTAGCTGACTTAGTTTTTGTCGATGCACAAAAACTTAAAGAGCTTGAAGAGATTACCCATCCTGCTGTGCAGGCCGAATTAGCCGAGCAAGTCAAAGATTTAGCCCCAGATCAATTAGTTATTTATGAGATCCCACTTCTTATCGAAAAGAATTTATTCAATAGATTCGACAAATCTATTGCGGTAGTTGCAGATCTTGATGTTCGGCAAAATAGGGCAGTAGAACGTGGACTTGCCGCAACTGATTTTTATGCGCGAGTAGAAAATCAAACAACTGATGAGCAGCGATTAGCACTTGTCGACATCGTGATACATAACAATGGCTCACTTTCGCAATTAGCACAGCAGGTTGACCAAGCCTTTGCCAAGTTAACCTCGTAATCTTTACTTATGGCCCGCCCGGTAACTGACTTACAGCGCACTGTTGCGCCATTTGAAGTAATCAGTGAATTTCAGCCAAGTGGTGATCAACCACAAGCAATCGAAGAGCTAGCCCGTCGAATCAGTCGCGGAGATCGTGATGTGGTTCTACTTGGTGCTACCGGTACAGGTAAAAGTGCCACCACAGCTTGGTTAATTGAAAAACTCCAACGACCAACGTTAGTTATTGCACCGAATAAAACGCTGGCTGCTCAATTAGCTAATGAATTTCGTGAGCTTTTACCTAATAACGCAGTTGAGTACTTTGTTTCGTATTACGACTACTACCAACCTGAAGCGTACATTCCACAAAGTGACACGTTTATCGAAAAAGATTCTTCGATAAACGAAGAAGTTGAACGTCTTCGCCACAGTGCCACAAACAGCTTGCTAACCAGGCGAGATGTGGTCGTGGTAGCCAGTGTGTCCTGTATTTATGGTTTGGGTACCCCGCAAGAGTATGTCGATCGAATGATTCAACTGCGAGTTGGCCAAAGTATTAACCGCGATGTTTTATTGCGCCGACTAGTTGACATTCAGTACACCCGAAATGACATCGCTTTTACCCGCGGAACTTTCCGAGTTCGCGGAGACACTGTTGAGGTTTACCCGGTTTATGAAGAACATCCAATTCGAATAGAGATGTTTGGTGACGACATCGATCGGTTAATGTCGCTTCATCCAATTACCGGCGAAATACTTACTGACGATCAAGAGATTTACATATTTCCTGCATCTCACTACACAGCAGGACCAGAACGAATGGCTAAAGCGATTTCGTCGATCGAAGCAGAGTTAGCCCAGCGGGTTCCAGAACTAGAACAAGCCGGCAAGTTACTTGAAGCCCAGCGACTCAAAATGCGCACTTCATATGACATAGAAATGATGCAAAATTTAGGTTTCTGTAG
>CAYVZD010000015.1:13915-15585 GCA_964456135.1 uncultured Bifidobacterium sp. | reverse complement strand
ATGCGAGTAGCAATTGACGAAACAAATCGACGTCGAGCGAAGCAAATTGCATACAACACTGAGCATGGAATAGATCCAACTCCATTACGCAAAAAGATTGCGGACATTACAGACTTAATTGTTCGCGAAGAATCAGATAACGAAGAATTTTTATCTGAAACTGGCAAGAAACTAAAAGACGCAAAGTATGACAAGTCAGCATTTAAGAGTATTCCGGCGCGCGATTTAGCCGACTTAATTGAACAGCTATCCGCACAAATGCACAATGCAGCCAGTGAACTACAATTTGAATTGGCTGCCAGACTTCGAGATGAAGTGGCTGAATTAAAACGTGAACTAAGACAAATGATCGAAGCTGGAATCGAGCGATAATTTAATGCAGGTAACTAACACCATTTGGCTGATCACCATAATTGCACTTGTTGCAGTATTTGTAATCGATCTAGTTGTGGTGGATGCAAAGCCACATGTGTTTGGCACTAAAGAAGCATTTCGCTGGGTAATTTTCTATGTTTTGGCCGCACTAGTTTTTGCTGCTTTTGTTTGGAACTACTTTGGTGCCCAGTACGGGCAAGAATTCTTGGCCGGTTGGGTAACTGAATACAGTTTGTCAGTCGACAATTTATTTGTCTTCATCGTGTTGATGTCCTCATTCGCAGTACCTGCGCAGCATCGACATCGAGTGTTACTAATTGGCGTACTAATTGCCATAGTCTTGCGCGGAATCCTAATTGTGGTTGGCGCCGCTGCAATACAACGATTTGCGGTTACATTCTTTGTATTCGCTGCGTTTCTTTTCTACACCGCAATTCACGTTTGGCGCTCTCATGATGAAGAACCAGATCCTGAAGGAAACGGATTAGTGCGGTTAGCCGAAAAGGTATTTCCAACGGTAAAGCAGTATCAGGGTGCCAAAATGATTGTGAAACGTGACGGTAAACGTTTCATTACGCCGATGTTTTTAGTGATTTTAGCTATTGGTACTACTGATCTTTTATTTGCACTTGATTCAATTCCAGCAATCCTTGGATTAACTAAAGAACCTTATTTAGTTTTTATGGCTAATGCATTTGCGTTAATGGGGCTACGCCAACTGTTCTTTTTATTAGATGGGTTACTGGCCAAAATTATTTACCTGCCAAAAGGGCTATCTATTATTTTGGGCTTTATTTCGATAAAACTTTTATTCGAAGCGCTACATGAAACAACAGATATTCACGTACCGGACATAAGTATCGGACAAAGCCTGTCCGTGATAGGTTCAACGTTAACGATAACGGTGTTAGCAAGCCTGCTGGCCGTAAAACGTAATCCACAGTTAGCTCGGACCTCCGAACTAGCTCATGCAAAAGAAGAGTCCGTCATCCACAAGGGTGAGGCTCTAGAACACTTAACCGAAACTGATAAGGCATAACGCAAATGGACGTCTCGTTAAATATCTGGATTGGCTTAGTTGCCGCTATTTTGATTCTGATTGTGGTCGATCTGCTCACCGTTAGTCGCAAGCCTCATGACGTTATGTTCAAAGAAGCTACGTTCTGGTCAGTTTTCTACATAGCCATCGCTATTGCTTTTGGTATTTGGGTTGGGCGCGAATTTGGCGGTCAATATGGCACGGAATATTTTGCTGCTTATTTAGTTGAAAAATCCTTATCGGTTGATAATTTATT
>CAYVZD010000015.1:12171-13815 GCA_964456135.1 uncultured Bifidobacterium sp. | reverse complement strand
GTGCTGATTGCAATTGCTAGTACTGACTTACTATTCGCGCTTGATTCAATCCCAGCAACTTTTGGTGTTACTAGTGAGCCATTCTTAGTATTTTCAGCTAATGCTTTCGCGTTACTTGGTCTACGTGCCTTGTATTTCTTACTCAAGGGACTATTGGACAAGCTGGTTTACTTATCCCTTGGTTTATCGTTTATCTTGATTTTCATCGGTTTCAAGTTGGTATTCGTCTACTTCCACGAAATTTATGATTGGGTACCAAAGATTTCGACCAACGTAAGTTTGGTTGTCATTGCCTCGATCTTGATCATTTCCACGATCGCAAGCGTGATTAAAACGCGCAAAGATCCATCAGCAAAAGCACATGCAGGTCGGCTAAACGATCCAAAAAACGAGAATGAATAGCCTGAACTAGTATTGATCCGTGGTTGAACGGTTAAGTGTCCGAGGTGCTCGGGAACACAATTTAAAAAACGTCAGCCTGGATCTACCTAGAGATTCACTAATTGTTTTTACGGGTCTTTCTGGTTCCGGTAAATCTTCGCTTGCCTTCGACACTATTTTCGCCGAAGGTCAGCGCAGGTACGTCGAGTCATTATCTGCTTATGCCCGCCAGTTTTTGGGGCAAATGGATAAGCCAGATGTTGATTTCATTGAAGGACTTTCGCCTGCAGTTTCGATAGACCAAAAGTCAACAAATCGTAATCCACGCTCAACGGTTGGCACGATTACTGAAGTTTACGATTACTTGCGTTTGTTATTTGCTCGCGCAGGTAAACCACATTGCCCAGACTGCGGCGAACCGATTTTTAAACAGTCACCCCAACAAATAGTTGATCGCATTCTGGAAATCAAGGCAGGAACTAAATTTCAAGTACTTGCACCAATCATTCGTGAGCGCAAAGGCGAGTATGTCGACTTGTTCCGCAGTCTGCAGTCTCAGGGTTTTGCCCGAGCTCGGGTTGACGGGGTGGTTTACACCTTGGAAGAAGTACCAAAACTTAAAAAACAAGAAAAACACACCATCGAGGTTGTGGTTGATCGCTTATCTGTGAACCCTGATTCAACTAGGCGAATCACCGACAGTATTGAAACTGCGCTGCGCTTAGGTGCTGGCTTAGTAATTCTAGATTTTGTTGATCTTCCTGAAAATGATCCAGAGCGAGAGCGTATTTTCAGTGAACATCTAGTTTGTTTAAACGATGGCAATCAATTTGAAGAGTTGGAGCCTCGATCATTTTCGTTTAACTCGCCATTTGGTGCTTGTCCAGAATGTACTGGGCTGGGTAGCAAAAAAGAAGTTGATCCAGATTTAGTAATTCCCGATCCAAGTTTGTCGCTTAATGAAGGCGCAATAGCCCCATGGTCATCTGGACACATAATTGATTACTTTTTGCGACTAATTAAAGGTTTAGCAAAAGAATTAGATTTTGATTTAGATGTGCCTTGGTCGAAGTTACCGGCGCGGGCTAAAAATGCATTACTTTACGGCCATGACCATGAAGTTCACGTTAAATACAAAAATCGATATGGTCGTCAACGCTCATACTCAACTGGGTTTGAAGGTGTTGTTTCATATTTAGAGCGAAAATTCGATGAAACAGAATCAGATGCTTCTCGCGAAAAAATCGAAGGCTACATGCGCGA
>CAYVZD010000015.1:9818-12071 GCA_964456135.1 uncultured Bifidobacterium sp. | reverse complement strand
GGTGTTCTCTATGTTTTAGATGAACCAAGTATTGGGTTACATCAGCGAGATAACCATCGTCTAATCGAAACATTAGTTAGATTGCGTGATTTAGGTAACACCTTAATTGTGGTGGAACATGATGAAGACACAATTAAAACAGCAGATTGGGTTGTAGATATCGGACCTGGTGCTGGTGAACACGGCGGCCAAGTTGTAGTTAGTGGCAGTGTTGATGAGTTACTTGCTTCGAAAACCTCATTAACCGGACAATATCTTTCTGGCAAAAAATCAATTGCAGTACCTAAGAAACGCAGACCGCAAGATCCAAAACGTAAGTTAACGGTACAAGGTGCTGCTGAACACAACCTAAAAAATGTTTCAGTTGATTTTCCATTAGGAAACTTTGTTGCAGTTACTGGTGTTTCTGGCTCTGGTAAATCGACCTTAGTTAATGACATTTTGTTTAATGTGTTAGCCCGTGATTTAAACCGAGCTCGGACAGTTCCAGGTCGGCATAAAAAAGTAATTGGTGTTGAATTACTCGACAAAGTTGTGCACGTTGATCAAAGCCCAATTGGTCGAACTCCTAGGTCCAATCCAGCTACATACACCGGAGTATTTGATCATGTCCGCAAATTATTTGCCGAGACGCCTGAAGCCAAAATGCGGGGGTATCAGCAAGGTCGCTTCTCCTTCAACGTAAAAGGTGGCCGGTGCGAATCTTGCTCTGGCGATGGCACGTTAAAAATTGAAATGAATTTCCTACCCGATGTTTATGTGCCTTGCGAAGTTTGTCATGGTGCTCGCTATAACCGCGAAACTCTAGAAGTGCACTACAAAGGCAAAACAATAGCCGACATCTTGAATATGCCGATTGAAGAAGCTTTAGATTTCTTCGCCCCAATTCAAACGATAGCCCGCCACTTACAAACTCTGGTTGATGTTGGTTTAGGTTATGTGCGCCTAGGTCAACCAGCGACCACACTAAGTGGTGGCGAAGCCCAACGAGTAAAACTATCTACTGAATTACAAAAACGTTCTACGGGTAAAACGGTCTACGTACTCGATGAACCGACAACTGGTTTACATTTCGAAGATGTGCGTAAGTTACTGGACGTACTTCATTCCTTGGTCGAAAAAAGTAACACTGTGATTGTGATTGAACATAATTTAGATGTAATTAAAACTGCTGACTGGATTATCGATATGGGTCCTGAAGGCGGCAGTGGTGGTGGCACCGTGGTAGCAACTGGTACTCCTGAACAGGTTGCAAAAGTAACTGTCAGCCATACTGGAAAATTCTTGGCCCCAATGTTAAAAACTAAAAATGCAAGCCGTTGATAAACCGCGCGATGTGCCAACTAACCCTGGCGTGTATCGGTTTCGCGACGAAACAGACAAAGTAATTTATGTCGGTAAAGCAAAGAATCTAAGAAATCGACTTAACTCTTATTTTTCTGGTGAATTACAGCCGCGCACAAAAACTATGGTTGAAACCGCAACGTCGGTTGACTGGGTAGTAGTCCGCACTGAAATTGAAGCACTTCAACTTGAGTATGCCTGGATTAAAGAGTACGACCCATCATTCAACGTTAGATTCCGCGACGATAAGTCATACCCTTATTTAGCCGTGACTGTTAACGAAGAATACCCACGAGCATTCGTTTATCGCGGCCAGCGCAAAAAGGGAATTAAATACTTTGGCCCTTATGTCCAAATAGGCAGTATCAACGAAACTTTAGATCATTTACTTCGAGTATTTCCAGTTCGCAGCTGTACTGCTGGAGTTTATAAAAATGCAAAACGGGCAAATCGACCCTGTTTACTAGCCCACATAGAACGCTGCAGCGCACCATGTGTTGGCGACATTT
The DNA here is from genome assembly GCA_964456135.1 of uncultured Bifidobacterium sp. Classification (GTDB taxonomy): domain Bacteria; phylum Actinomycetota; class Actinomycetes; order S36-B12; family UBA5976; genus UBA5976. The sequence continues at coordinate 10,218 of CAYVZD010000015.1, read as the reverse complement.
CGCAAGAAGACCACCGCAAATTAGTCGATAAGTTTTTATCTTTTATGAATGGCAACACTAAAGCGATCATTAAAGAAATAACTGAGCAAATGCAGGCTGCAGCCGCGGCTCAAGATTATGAGAAAGCCTCAGTGTTTCGAGATGATTTAGCCGCTCTCGAACGAGTTCAACAGAAAAGCACTGTTGTTTTCAGTGAAGAAACTGATGCTGATTTAGTGGCAGTAGCTCATGATGATCTGCAAGCAGCGGTTCAGATTTTTAACGTTCGAAATGGCAGAATCCGTGGCCAACGTGGTTTCATTATGGAAAACTCAGTTGAATCAACTACTGGCACGTTGATAACTGATGCGTTAATGCACATTTATGCCAATGCAGATAAGGCTGATTTACCGCCAGAGAT
>CAYVZD010000015.1:7319-9718 GCA_964456135.1 uncultured Bifidobacterium sp. | reverse complement strand
GCCAGTATCGAAGACTTAACTACCGTTGCTGGGATAGGGCCAAAGCAGGCTGCTCAAATACTTAGTGCGCTAAATGAAAATGAATTGACTCCGACCGGATTTAATGCAGCCACAGGCGAGATAATTAACTGATGACAAAACCAATCGACATAATCTTGGTCACCGGAATGTCTGGGGCAGGCCGGTCCACCGCAACACGCGCACTCGAAGACTTGGGCTGGTTTGTAGTTGATAACTTGCCGCCCAATTTAATGTCAGATGTTGTCGAATATGTTTCATCAAGGGCTGTGTCAAGCAAAGTGGCCGTAGTTGCTGACGTGCGTGGTGGAAAGTTATTCGAAGAGTTACAAGGCTCGCTTAAGAAAATTGAAGATGCTGGTCATGACCTCCGGGTTTTGTTCTTAGAAGCCGGCGATGAGGCACTTGTTCGCCGCTATGAATCTTCACGTCGTCCACATCCGCTTCAGCGTGAAGACAACATACTTTCTGCCGTGCAGCGCGAACGTGCCTTACTTGGTGATTTAAGAGCTGAAGCTGATTTAGTTATTGACACCACTAATTTGAATGTCCACGAATTACGTCGAGCGATTGAAGCAGCATTTAGTATCGACGAACACATTGCCCTACATGCCACAGTGATGTCATTTGGTTTTAAGTACGGTATTCCGGTCGATGCTGACTTAGTCGCTGACATGCGATTTTTACCAAACCCATATTGGGATCCGAAACTAAAAGAATTAACGGGCTTAGATGCTGCGGTTAATGACTATGTAATAGAACAGCCAGAAGCTAAAGCGTTTTTAGATAACTATGCCAACCTAGTTTCACTTGTTGAAGATGGTTACCTACGTGAAGGTAAGCGCTTTGTGACAATTGCAATTGGTTGCACTGGTGGTAAACATCGAAGTGTGGCGATGGCAGAAAATTTAGCCGCCAGATTAGTAAAGAATGGCGTTGAAGTTCGGGTAGTTCATCGCGACCTTGGTCGGGAGTAACTAATCTTGCGTTTGCTGAATAAGACTAAAAATGTCGTGGCACTTGGTGGCGGCCACGGTTTGTCTTCAACACTTCGCGCGCTAACCCAAATTAAATGCAACATCACTGCAGTTGTCGGCGTTAGTGATGACGGTGGCTCAAGTGGCCGCTTACGGAAAGAATTTGGCATAGTTCCACCTGGAGATTTGCGAATGGCATTAGCTGCACTTTGTGAAGACGAAAAGTGGGGCTCGACTTGGGCAAATGTCATGCAACATCGATTTAGTTCTAAGGGCGAATTAGACGGCCATGCAGTAGGTAATTTACTTATTACAGCACTGTGGGAAGAAACCGGTGACATAGTCGAAGGGCTTGATTGGGTTGCCAAGTTACTTGGTGCCAAAGGTCGAGTTTTACCACTTTGTTTAGAACCACTTCGAATTGAAGCCAAAGTAAAAACTAAGACTGGATTAACTAAAAAAGTAGTTGGACAGGTCCGAGTAGCAACTACAAAAGACAAAATTGTTTCGATCGCTATCGATCCACCAAATCCAAAAGTTTGCCAACAGGCGATTGACGCTGTTTTAGGGGCAGATGTAATTATTTTGGGGCCAGGGTCTTGGTTTACTAGTGTGCTTAATCACTTTGAAGTTCCAGAAATGAAAAAGGCGCTTTGTTCCACCAAAGCTAAACGAGTTCTTGTTTTAAATCTGCAGCCACAAAATGGCGAGACAAGTAATTTCAACCCAGAAAGCTACTTAGAGTCGTTGGCTAAGGCGAATCCAGAATTTACCCTCGATACGGTGATTGCAGATCCAAGACATGTGAAAAATCAAAAGAAGTTGATGGCCGTAGCGGCTAAATTGGGTGCTCAAGTTGAATTGGCCGAAGTTGGAAATAACCAAGCCCCAATGGAGCAGCACAATCCCGATCGGCTAGCGTACTCATTTGAGCAAGTTTTTTAAGCGGTAGGAACGGTACATGGCAATGACCTCAGCGGTTAAGGACGAACTCAGCAGATTGAAGGTGACTAAAGCCTGTTGCCGCAAAGCTGAAGTGTCGGCATTACTTCGTTTTGCTGGTGGTCTGCATATCGTGGGCGGAAAAATTGTCGTCGAAGCTGAATTAGATACTGGTCAAGCCGCACGTCGCCTGCGTAAAGATTTAATGGAAATTTTTGGACACGATAGTGAAGTCTCGGTAGTAAGTGGTGCCGGAATTCGCAAAGGCAGTCGTTATGTAGTTCGAGTTACGAACGAGGGCGAGTATCTGGCTAAACAGGTTGGCTTAGTTGATCAAAGTGGTCGTCCTGTTCGTGGATTACCTCCGCACATAGTTTCGGCATCACTTTGCGACGCAGAAGCAGCCTGGCGTGGAGCATTCTTAGCTCATGGTTCATTAACCGAACCAGGACGCAGTTCATC
>CAYVZD010000015.1:0-7219 GCA_964456135.1 uncultured Bifidobacterium sp. | reverse complement strand
GCAGTTGCCGCAGGTGCTCGGGCAGCCCGAGCAATCGAAATTTTAGGTGATGAAATTCCAGCTCATCTACTCGAAGCTGGACAACTTCGGGTTACACATCAACAAGCCAGTCTCGAAGAACTTGGTGCACTTGCTGATCCACCAATGACAAAAGATGCAATAGCCGGCAGAATCCGTCGCTTGTTAGCAATGGCTGATAAGCGAGCCGCCGAACTTGGTATCCCTAATACTGAAGCTGGTTTGACTCCTGATATGCTCGAGGGGTAACAGCGAGTTTTAAAGGGATTTATTCAAAAATCCCGAGAGGATCCCGATGAGCATCCGAGTTGGTATTAACGGTTTTGGTCGAATTGGCCGCAATTTCTTCCGCGCTATTCAGGCCTCAGGTGCCGACATTGAAGTTGTCGGCGTTAATGATCTCACTGACAATAAAACTTTGGCGCACTTACTTAAGTACGACTCAATTTTGGGTCGCTTAGGTAAAGAAGTTTCTTTCACAGATGATGCGATTATCGTGGGTGGTAAAAAAATCGCGGCTTTAGCTGAACGCGATCCAGCGCAGCTTCCTTGGGGCAAACTTGGCGCAGACATCGTAATTGAATCAACCGGCCACTTTACCGATGCAACAAAAGCTGCCGCACACTTATCAGGTGGGGCTAAAAAAGTAATTATTTCAGCGCCCGCCTCAAATGAAGATGTGACGATTGTGATGGGAGTTAACCATCAACAATATGACCCAGCAAAACATAATGTAATTTCTAACGCTTCATGTACGACAAACTGCTTAGCGCCAATGGCTAAAGCAATTAATGATGCATTTGGTATTGATCATGGATTAATGACCACAATTCATGCCTATACAAATGACCAAGTAATTTTGGACTTCCCACACAAAGATTTGCGTCGGGCTAGAGCTGCGGCTACCAACATGATTCCAACTACAACTGGTGCAGCCAAAGCAATTGGCTTGGTACTTCCTGAACTAAAAGGCAAGTTAGATGGTTACGCGATGCGAGTACCAGTTCCTACCGGAAGTGCTACTGACTTAACTGCAGTCCTTAATAAATCAGCAACTAAAGAAGAGATTAATGCTGTTGTAAAAGCTGCTGCAGAAGGTCCGCTAAAAGGCATCTTGAGTTACACCGAAGATCCAATTGTTTCTTCAGACATTGTGACTGATCCATCATCATGTATTTTTGATGCTGGTTTAACAAACGTAATTGGCAATACGATCAAAGTTGTTGGTTGGTATGACAACGAGTGGGGTTATTCCAACCGGTTGGTTGATTTAACTAAATATGTCGGCAGCCAACTTTAAATAACTTATGACTATTCGCGGTATAGACGAATTAGCTGTTGAGCAAAAAACGGTAATTGTTCGTTCGGATCTAAATGTTCCGTTAGACGGCAAAACTATTACCGACGACGGCCGGATTCGGGCCAGTGTGCCAACGATCAAAGCATTAAGCAGTCGTGGTGCAAAAGTGATTGTGCTTGCGCATTTGGGTCGACCAAAAGGCGAACCAGACGATAAGTACTCGCTTGCACCAGCGGCAACTCGTCTAGGTGAACTACTTGGTCAGAATGTGTCGTTAGTAAATGAAGTAAGTGGACAAGTAGCTAAGCAGGCAGTTGCCAGTGCCGCTAATGGCGATGTGATCATGTTCGAAAATGTTAGGTTCGATCCACGCGAAACGAGTAAAGACGCAAGCCAGCGCGCCGAGCTTGCCAGCGAATGGGCAGCGCTTGCAGATTTTTATGTCAGTGATGGATTTGGCGTAGTACATCGCGAACAGGCTTCAGTAACTGAACTAGCAAAAGCGCTTCCACATGCAGCTGGTTACTTAGTTGAAGCAGAGGCAAAAGTTTTTCGCAAAGTTCTAACTAATCCAGACCGACCTTATGTGGTGGTCTTGGGTGGCTCAAAAGTAAGTGACAAATTAGGGGTAATCGAAAACCTAATTAAGTCAGTAGATCGATTAGTTGTTGGTGGCGGTATGTGTTTCACATTCTTAGCGGCTAACGGGCACAGCGTTGGGGCATCGCTTTTAGAAGAAGATCAAATCGCCAACGTCAAAGACATTCTGGCGCGAGCTAAGCAAAACGGTGTTGAAATAATCATTCCGCAGGACATAGTTGTTGCTGACAAATTCGCTGCTGATGCGCAAACCAAAATAGTAAGTGCCACGCAAATACCTGATGGTTGGCTTGGTTTAGATATCGGCCCTAAAACTATTGATGAATTTAGTAATGCCTTAGCAGATGCCAAAACAGTAGTTTGGAATGGCCCAATGGGGGTATTCGAGATGCCAGCATTTGCAAACGGAACTAAAGCAATCGCAACGGCAATTACTAAAGTCACTGGCACAACCGTTGTTGGTGGTGGCGATAGTGCTGCCGCCGTTCGCTTACTCGGTATTCCTGAATCTGGCTTTACCCATATTTCAACAGGTGGTGGCGCGAGCCTTGAATATCTTGAAGGTAAAACTTTGCCAGGCTTAGCCGTTTTGGAGGATAACTAAATGTCACGTATGCCATTAATGGCTGGTAACTGGAAGATGAATCTCAATCACATTGAGGCTATTGCGCTTGTTCAAAAACTTGCTTATACCTTGAACGAAGAAGACTTCACCAATCTTGATGTTGCGGTAATTCCACCATTCACTGACATACGATCTGTGCAGACTTTGGTTGATGGCGACAAATTGAGACTACTTTATGGCGCACAAGATATTTCAGCTCATGAAAAAGGTGCTTACACTGGCGAAATAAGCGGTGCGATGTTAGCCAAACTTGGTTGCACCTTTGCAATCGTTGGTCACTCTGAACGACGTCAGTACCATGGTGAAACTGATCAAGTGGTCAATGCAAAAGCAAAAGCAGCAATCAGAAACGAAATTACGCCCATTATTTGTGTCGGTGAAGGTTTAGATGTTCGCAAAGCAGGCGATCAAGTTAAATACACTTTGGCCCAAGTCGATGGTGCACTTGCCGGTTTATCTGGTGCTCAAGTTGAAAACTTAGTTATTGCTTACGAACCTGTTTGGGCTATTGGAACCGGCGAAGTAGCAACTCCAGATGATGCCCAAGAAGTTTGCGGAGCTATTCGAAGTCGCGTGAGCGAACTTCATGGCAACGCCGCTGATAAAGTGCGCATCCTTTACGGCGGCTCTATGAAGGCAGATAATGTGGCAGCCCTGATGGCTATGCCAGATGTAGACGGGGGATTAGTCGGTGGCGCTTCCCTTGATCCAGACGAATTTGTCTCAGTCTGTCGCTATCGGATGCATGGTAATTAATCTGGCTTACGTCAGGTAAAATTTTCAAGGGTTGGAAGGGATCTTTATGATCGGCGCACTGCAAGTAGTCCTAGCACTGACTAGTCTGCTGTTAATCATCTTGGTGTTATTACACAAAGGTAAAGGCGGCGGTCTTTCCGACTTATTTGGTGGCGGAATGAGTAGTTCACTTGGTGGCTCATCAGTTGCTGAACGAAATCTTGATCGCATCACGATCGCAATTGCATTGATTTGGGTAACTGCAGTAGTTGCTCTTGGTTTAACCGTGAAAGTTAGTTAAGGAGTTCCAATGGCAAGTGGTAGTGCTATTCGAGGCAGTCGCGTTGGTGCTGGCCCAATGGGTGAAGCAGAACGCGGCGATGCAGCACCGCGCATCTTTGTGCCCTACTACTGCGCTGATGGTCACGAAACAAAACCTAGTTTCGCCCACGATGCTGAAGTACCAGACGAATGGGATTGCCCAAAGTGTGGTTTACCAGCAGGTAAAGATAAAGAAAACCCACCAGTTCAATTAAAAACTGAACCATACAAAACCCACTTGGCTTATGTAAAAGAACGTCGTGAAGCTAAAGACGGCAAAGCCATCCTTGATGAGGCAATTGCCAAACTACGCGGCAAGTAAAGATCTTCTAGAAAAATCTGCTTTACGAAAGTAAAGCAGATTTTTCTGCATATAAAACAGTTTTAGTTAATCCGTGAACATTACTTGCTGGAATGTCTTTAGCACCTGCCATGACTAAACTGACGGCGGATAATTTTTCGGCCCCATTTGCAATTAACCAAACTTGATTTGAACGATTAATTGCGTTGAGCGACCAAGTTATCCGAAATTTTGGTGGCTTAGGACTGTCACTTATTCCAACTACTAAGTCGCTTACTTGCAGAGCCAAATGGTTTGGGAACAATGACGCAACGTGGCCATCTGGACCAATACTTAAAAGACAAATGTCCATTAGATGATTCTGGCCAAGGCTTGATAATTCGGATTCTGCTTTCGCAACCGCAGTATTTAGGTCCATTCCATCAGCTGCGGGCATTAAATGAATGTTTTCTAAACCTTTTAATTTCTCGGGGATTAGAAAATCGTTACGCTGTTCATCATCAGCCAGTAAAAATCTTTCGTCGGACCACCAAAAATGAACTTTTGAGTTTTCTACCAATGCTGAATCGAAAATTTTTGTACAAATCTGGCCACCAATTCGACCACCGGTTAACGAAATGTTGACTTGGTTTTGACTAGCTAAAAGTGTCTCGACTTGGTTTGATAAATCAGTAATAATTCGATTAACCAAAGCTGAGTCATCAGCAAGTGAAATCACTTCAAGTTGTTGCATGACTATTTCTTAGCCTGATCAGGTAATTCGACTAGAGGTACACCCGAAAGTGCTTGTAAGTAAATTTCGTCTGAATCAAGGCGACGAAGTTCCTCAGCTAATAGTTCAGCTAAGTTTCTTCTACCGAGTGCCACAGTAGAAGCCGGGGTACCAGGGACTTTAAGTGTCGCAGTGTGACCATCTGGTCTACTTAAAATTACTTCACCTAAGTCGGTTTCAATTGTTACTTTCGTGATTCCAGGACCTTTTGAGTGCACTAATTTTGTTGGTACATTTAACCGTTTCACTAACCATCCAGCTAGCAATAAACCGGTCGGATTTCGGCTGGCTACTTGAATTTCAACTTTTTGCGCTGTGCCAACTTTTTGATCAAAAGCAGCCGCCAACATAGTGCGCCAAGTTGTTGCTCTGGTCCAAGCTAAATCAGTATCACCTGGTTGGTAGTTTGCTAAGCGAATTGCCAGCATTTCAAGGTAATTACTCACTTCACTTGTGTCAGTAATTCGCCGAGCAGCATGTTTTCCGATTGGATCAGTGGCTGGTTCATCTGGCCCACCACCTGGCCACCAAGCCACTACAGGTGTATCTGGAAGTAAAAGGGGAATTGCCACCGAGCCAGCATGTTTTGCCAGTTGACCATTCAACCGACAAGCGATTAATTCACCTGGACCGTCGTCGCCACCGACTTGAATTTGTGCATCAAGATGAGCTTCACCTCGGCCGGGACGTTCGATTAAGCCAATAATGCGCATGGGATGCTCTCGAGCGGCCCCACTTGCAGCACGTAGTGCGTCAGATTGATTTAACTCATCGGTTAGCACCAACAAATTTAAAACCATGCCTACAGTCGAGCTACCCATCCGGCGACGCTCAGCACTAATTGCGCTTGCGACTGCGTTTGCGTTGGTGTTTTCTAAATTAATCATGGTCGCCGCCAAGATCTGCCGTCGCGAGCCATCAAGTCGTAAGCACTTTGTGGACCCCAGCCACCTGAAACATAAGGTTGAGGTTTACCTTCGCTAGCCCAAAACTCAAGAATTGGGTCCAGAATTTTCCATTGCGACTCAACTTCTTCGTGACGAGGAAATAGCGGGGGATCACCAAGAAGTACATCCAGAATTAATCGTTCATACGCCTCGGGACTGTCTTCGGTAAATGATTCACCGTAGGCAAAATCCATGTTCACATCTCGAACTTCAAGTGAGGTACCCGGGACTTTAGAGCCAAATCGCACAGTTAAACCTTCATCTGGCTGAATGCGAAATACCAACGCGTTATTACTTAATTCTTGAGTAGCGCTCTCACTAAAAGGTAAATGTGGTGCGCGTTTAAATATCACAGCCACTTCAGTAACACGTCGGCCAAGTCTTTTACCGGCCCGCACATAAAACGGAACGCCAGCCCAGCGCCGGTTGTCTATGTCTAACCGAAGTGCCGCAAAAGTTTCTGTTTTAGACTCTGGATTTACGCCCTCTTCTTCTAGGTAACCCTTTACTTCAATGCCACCTTGCCAGCCAGCGGCATATTGACCGCGAGCAGTGTAGGCCGCTATGTCTTTGGGTACCACAATTGCGTTAAGCACTTTTTCTTTTTCGATGCGTACGTCATCTGCTTGGAATGAAGTTGGTTCTTCCATGGCCGTTAAGGCGACCAGTTGCAGTAGATGGTTTTGAATAACATCTCTAGCTGCACCAATACCGTCGTAGTAGCCAGCTCGACCAGCAATTCCAATGTCTTCAGCCATAGTTATTTGAACGTGATCGACAAAGTTGGCATTCCAAATAGGTTCATACATCGTGTTGGCAAAGCGAATAGCCAACATATTCTGCACAGTTTCTTTACCTAAATAATGGTCAATCCGAAAAACGCTGCCACTTGGAAAAGCACTACCGACAATTTTGTTAAGTTCACGAGCACTGGTTAGGTCATGACCAAATGGTTTTTCAACAACAACTCGGCGCCAAGCACCAGATTCACTTTGGGCTAAACCAGATCGTTTTAGTTGCTCGATAACGTTTGGAAATAGTCCAGGTGGAATTGACAGGTAAAACGCATGGTTACCTAAAGTTCCACGGCTCTGATCAAGTTCAGCAACCACTCGCTTTAGTTCATCGAAAGAGGCATCGCTGGTTAAGTCACCGGCGACAAAGCGAATCCCAGCAGAAAGTTGCTGCCAAACATCTTCACGAAAAGGAGTTCGGGCATGCTCTTTTACGGCGTCATAAACAACTTTGGCAAAATCCTGATCGGCCCATTCACGACGAGCAAATCCAACGAGTGCAAAGCCAGGAGGTAGTAATCCTCGGTTGGCTAAATCATAAATTGCCGGCATGATTTTTTTTCGAGCTAAGTCACCCGTCACGCCAAACAAAATTAAACTACATGGACCTGCGACTCGGGGCAGTCGTCGATCATCTGGATCACGAAGGGGATTACTCACTTAGCTCCATTTAGAACTTTGGTAAGGCCGTTAAGTAATTGTTCCCAGGCAGCTATGAATTTATCGACGCCTTCTTTTTCTAAAGTGGCGAAAACTTCATCAAAATCTATGCCTAGTGATGTTAGTTGCGAAAAAACGCCTTGTGC
>CAYVZD010000014.1:21114-26266 GCA_964456135.1 uncultured Bifidobacterium sp. | reverse complement strand
CGAGTTACATCTAAGTTGGGAATTGCCCGAAGTGCCCATAGGTGCTCAATTGGTTGATGGGTTGGACCGTCTTCGCCTAGACCAATTGAATCGTGAGTCCAAACGTATTTAACTGGCAGATTCATTAATGCAGCTAAGCGAACTGCGCCTCGCATGAAGTCACTAAAAACTAAAAATGTGCCCCCAAAAGGGCGAATCAATCCACTTAAGGCAATGCCATTAAGAATCGCACCCATGGCAAATTCTCGAATGCCAAAGTGCAAAATTCGACCATATGGACTGGCATCTGGCATTTTCGAATCAGCTGGCAAAAAACTTTGACCATGTTCAATTGTGGTTAAGTTGCTTTCGCCAAGGTCAGCTGAGCCACCCCAAAATTCTGGAACAACTGATGCAATCGCATTAATTACATCACCAGAAGCTTTTCGGGTTGCAATTTCTTTACCCACTTCAAATTTTGGAATTACTTTTTCAAAGTCGGCCGGTAATTTACCGCTAATTAGGCGGTCGAGTAACTTCGCACCCTCTGGGTTACTTGTTTTCCAAGCAGCTAATTTTTCATCCCATTTTTGATGAGCAAGTTTGCCACGTTCACGTACTTTGCGGGTGTGTTCTATAACTTGAGCCGGAACATCAAAACTCTGGCTGGGATCAAGTCCAAGTAATTCTTTACTAGCAGCGACTTCAGCTTCACCTAGAGCTGAGCCGTGTATTTTGCCAGTGTTTTTTAAATTCGGCGCTGGCCAGCCGATTATGTTTCGAACTCGAATGATCGATGGGCGATCAGTAATTTTAACAACTCGAGCAATCGCCTTATCCAATTCAACAACATTGATGCTGCCATCAGAATTCATCTCTACGTGATCGACATTCCATCCATAAGCCAGATAACGAGCTAATACATCTTCGCTAAATGAAACATTTGTATCGCCTTCGATCGAAATATGATTATCGTCATAAAGCATCACCAAATTGCCAAGTTTTTGATGTCCAGCCAGTGAAGATGCCTCTGCTGACACACCTTCTTGTAAACAGCCATCACCAGCTATTACCCAAACTCGATGATCAAATGGACTTGTTCCAGCGGGCGCTTGTGGGTCGAGTAGACCACGAACATATCTAGCGGCCATCGCCATACCAACTGCAGTAGCAACACCTGTGCCTAATGGCCCGGTTGTTGTTTCGACGCCATCGGTATGACCAAACTCTGGGTGCCCAGGCGTTTTTGAATTCCAAGTGCGAAAACTTTTTAAATCATCAAGTTCAAGTTGGTACCCAGAAAGATAAAGCTGAATGTAGAGCGTCAGGCTGCTGTGACCATTAGAAAGTACAAATCGATCGCGGCCTAACCAAGTTGAATCCGCTGGATCGTGATTGATCCATTTTTGAAAAAGCAAGTAAGCCATTGGAGCCAAACTCATTGCGGTACCAGGGTGACCGTTACCAACTTTCTGGACACTGTCCATAGCAAGGGCTCGCGCGGTAATTACCGCTTGGTCATCTAATTGGGTCCAGTTGAATTCGCTCACCTAATAAGGGTATCCAGAGCCCATGAGTAACTGGCATAAGTATCCGGTTGTTTTGTCACAGGTAGGCTTATTGCTGTGTCAGTCACCGCATCGGGTTCCGCAGCAGAAGCAAGGGGCTTTTCGCTGCCGACTTGGCGTGCCTACCTAGCACTGACTAAACCAAGAATTATTGAGTTACTTCTAATCACTACCATCCCAACTATGTTTCTAGCTGCTCAGGGATTTCCGTCATTTTCGCTGATGTTTTGGACTTTAATTGGCGGATCACTTGCTGCTGGGGGAGCCAATTCGCTTAATTGCTACTTAGATCGAGACATCGATGCAATTATGCAGCGCACGGCACATCGCCCCTCGGCAACAGGTCAAATTGCACCTTACAAAATTATTATTTTTGGCTTAACTCTCTCGTTTCTATCCTTCGTGGTTTTAGGTTTAGCCGTTAATCCACTTTCGGCATTTTTAGCGACTATAGCCATTTTGTTTTATGTAGTTGGCTACACGATGATCCTGAAACGGCGAACTCCGCAAAACATTGTTTGGGGTGGAGCAGCAGGCTGTATGCCAGTGTTAATTGGTTGGTCTGCTGTCACCAATTCACTAAATTGGGTGCCAGTAATTCTTTTCTTAATAGTTTTCTTTTGGACCCCACCGCACTATTGGCCGTTAAGTTTGCGCTACAAGAATGACTATGCAGCAGCGAATGTCCCGATGTTGCCAGTTGAACAGCCACCACATGTAGTTGCAAAACAGATCGTTAATTATGGCTTTGTGATGGTGGCAGTTTCATTACTGTTAATTCCAGTAGCTGACATGAATTGGCTTTATTCTGTGACTGCGCTAGCTGCTGGCATTTGGTTTATGCAGGAAGCATTTAAATTACAAAATCGCGTTAAGCAAGATGCAGCAGAATTACACCCCATGCGGTTATTCCATTTGTCTATTTCTTACTTATCCATACTGTTTCTGGCAGTTGGGATCGACCCGTTTTTAGGTTAGTTAGCTAACGTTCGAGTTAAATACTGTAAGCGCAAAGTAACAACCCAAAGTAAACATGATCCAGCGATATGAAACGCTACTAACACCCAAGGTAATCCAGTGAAGTATTGGATGTAACCAATTAATCCTTGAAGGGCGCTAACTAAAAGAACAAGTTTGACTGCGTTGGATATTTTTGTAGCTAAATTCAATGCCCGCGCTGCAATGTATAGACCGATTGTTAATCCGATGTATAAAAACACTAAGTCAGCATGCAGCCAAGTTATGTTCCTTGGGTCAAACGGCAACCTTTCGATGTCACCTGAATCACCGGCGTGCGGACCTGTTCCAGTTACAAGTGTTCCAACCACAATGACTAGTAGTGCCAGCAGAGTATGCAGTTGGGTACCGCGTCTAAAAAATTGCGGAGTATTTAGCGACAAAGTTCGGTAACCAGTTTCGCCTGATCTCCAGTACAAGTTGTAAGCGATTGTGATTAAACCAATTGAAACTAAGAAATGTGCAGCCACCGTTAATGGGTGCAACTTGGTAAGTACGGTAATTCCACCCAAAATCGCTTGCACAAAAATTCCTACGATTATGGCAAAAGCCAAAACAGTTAAATCGCGACGTCCGAGTTTGGCACTTCGGATTGCCAAGACGACCAAAATCGCCACGATCAATAAGACAAAAGTTAAAAGTCGATTACCGAACTCGACATACTTATGCCACGACTCAGTCTGGGCCGAAGTTGGTGTGATTGAACCATCCACACATTCTGGCCAGGTTGGGCAACCCAAGCCAGATGCTGTCACTCGAACTAGGCCGCCGGTAATAACAATGCCCACCTGGGCGAAAACATTGGCCAGCAGGATTTTTCTTAAGTTTCGAGTGAGGAAATTACGCATAATCGAAAGCCTATTGCCCCTTAAAAGATGCGGCTTGCGGGGATATACGCAACAATAAGGTTGTGAAAATAAACAGTTCAGCAGCCGGCAATGTTGGCCGGGCTTTGCTGGCTGCCGGCTCGGCCACCGCCGCTGATTTAGCAGATGAACTTGGTTTAACTGGTGCTGGAATTCGCAAACACCTAGATGCACTATTGGCTGCGGGATTAGTTCAATCAAGTGAGCGAGCACCGTATGGTCCAGCTGCCCTAGCTGGCCCAAAAGGTCGCGGTCGTCCAGCAAAAGTATTTATGTTGACTACCAAAGGTCGAAAAGTTTTTGGTGAGCGCGAAGAAAGTTTGGCACTAACCGCTTTGAAATTTATGGCGACTAATTCAGGTGAGCAAGCCATTGATCAATTTGCCAAGCAGATCGCACAAAATTTTGCCCAAACACATTCAGAAGTATCAGCTTATGCAACTGCCCAAGAACGTGCGATGGCATTAGTTGACGCACTTAACACTGAAGGTTTCGTGGCAACTCTGACACCTGGTTTAGGTGATTCTGTTCAGATTTGTCAGCACAACTGTCCGATGGGAGATGTGGCTGAACAATTTCCGCAAGTCTGTGAAGCAGAAACAGAAATGTTTTCACAACTAACTGGGGTGCACGTGACTCGGTTAGCCACCATTGCAACAGGTAATCCAATCTGTACCACGCTAGTTCCAAACCCACGAAGGGAAACAAAATGACAACGCAGCAAGAGCAATTAGATGCACTTGGTAATTATGAGTATGGCTGGCATGACAAAAATGATGCTGGCGCAAATGCTAGACGTGGGTTAAACGAAGATGTCGTGCGTGACATTTCCGCAAAGAAGAATGAACCACAGTGGATGTTAGATCTTCGCCTTAAGGGTCTTAGTCTTTTTGAAAAGAAACCGATGCCTAACTGGGGAAGTGACCTAAGTGGTATTGATTTCGACAACATTAAGTACTTCGTTCGATCAACCGAAAAGCAAGCTACCAGCTGGGAAGAATTACCAGACGACATTAAAAATACTTATGACCGTCTAGGTATTCCAGAAGCAGAAAAGCAAAGGTTAGTGGCCGGCGTTGCTGCGCAGTATGAATCAGAAGTGGTCTATCACAAGATTCGCGAAGACTTAGAAGAACAAGGTGTAGTTTTTCTTGACACAGATACCGGACTAAAAGAGTACGAGGATGTATTCAAAGAATATTTTGGCACCGTGATCCCAGTTGGTGACAATAAATTCGCCGCTTTAAACACAGCGGTTTGGTCAGGTGGATCATTCATCTATGTACCTAAAGGTGTACATGTAGAAATTCCGTTACAGGCATACTTCCGAATCAACACCGAAAACATGGGTCAGTTCGAACGTACTTTGATCATTGTTGATGAAGGTGCCTACGTCCATTATGTCGAAGGCTGTACCGCCCCAATTTATTCATCGGACTCCTTACATTCTGCAGTGGTAGAAATCATTGTTAAGAAAAATGCTCGCTGTCGTTACACAACTATTCAAAACTGGTCGAACAATGTTTATAACTTGGTGACGAAACGTGCAGTTGCCCACGAAGGTGCGACTATGGAGTGGGTTGACGGAAACATTGGTTCGAAAGTAACCATGAAGTACCCAGCAATCTGGCTACAAGGCCCGCACGCAAAAGGTGAAACACTTTCAATCGCTTTCGCAGGTGAAGGACAACACCAAGACGCTGGCGCCAAGATGGTGCACGC
>CAYVZD010000014.1:18569-21014 GCA_964456135.1 uncultured Bifidobacterium sp. | reverse complement strand
CTTGATGAAGATGAAGCCATGGCCATGATTGTTCGTGGTTTCGTTGAACCAATCGCCCGCGAACTTCCGATGGAATATGCACTCGAGTTAAACCGACTAATTGAACTTCAAATGGAAGGTGCGGTTGGTTAAGGATGACAATCGCACTAGATCACGCACCGAGAACTTTTGCTTTCAGCGCGAAAGAATTTCCTGAAATTAAAGGACTCGAAGAAGAGTGGCGTTTTACTCCAATAAAGCGCACCAAAGGACTTGTCTCAGGTGATGCAAAATTTGAAGGGGACATCGAAGTAACTGCGACTTCTTTAGGTACAGCCAAATTTGAATTAGTGAGCAAGTCAACTGATCGAAAAGGTTATACCGATCGAGTTGCGGCACTTGGTTTCGAAAACACCACTCAAGTCGCCAAATTGACTATTCCAAACAACGCGCAACTTACTGAGCCAGTAAAACTAAACCTTGATCCAAAAGGTAAAACTGTTGCCGGTCAGATTGACATCCAGGTAGGTCAGTTAGCAAGTGCCACAGTCATCCTTGATCATCAAGGTACTGGAGCGTTTGCTGGCAACCTAGATATCAAAGTTGAAGCTGGCGCAAATCTAGTTCTGGTTTCTTACCAAGATTGGGCGGATCAAACAGTTCAGCTTTCGCATCACCGGATCACTTTAGGTAAAGATGCACAAATAAAGCATGTGGTGGTAACACTCGGTGGAGAAGTCGTTCGAATTCTGCCAAGTGTTAATTACGAAGCCCAAGGTGGAAGCGCTGAGTTAATTGGACTTTATTTCGCTGGCAGTGGGCAGCATGCAGAACATCGATTATTTGTCGATCACAGTATCCCGAACTGTCGCAGCAACGTGGTGTACAAAGGCGCTCTAGACGGTAAAGATGCTCACACAGTTTGGATTGGTGACGTACTAATTCGAGCAAATGCATTAGGCACCGATACTTACGAAATCAATCGTAATTTAGTCCTTAGTGACGGCGGTCGCGCAGACTCAGTTCCAAACTTAGAAATTGAAACTGGAGAAATCGTTGGAGCAGGGCACGCAAGTACAACAGGTCGTTTTGACGATGAGCAACTGTTTTATTTAATGTCTCGCGGTATTAACTATGAAGAAGCACGCAAATTAGTTATGCGCGGCTTTTTTGAAGATTTATTGATGCTGATCAACGTTCCCGAAATTAATGATCGGGTACGGGAAGCGGTTGAATTACGAATTGCAGGCAAGTAAGTATGTCTGTTGATTTTGCGCCGATTGGCCACTTAGTTGATTTCAATGACGGTAAACCACACCGAGTTGAAGTCAACGGCCAAGATATTTTGATTGCTGTTGTGGATCAAGAAGTTTATGCAGTCAGCGATACCTGCACCCACGCTGAAGTGTCACTCAGTGAGGGAGAACTTGTTGATTGCAAAATCGAATGTTTCTTGCATGGCGCAGCTTTTGATTTGAAGTCAGGCGAACCAACCAGTCCACCTGCAACGACTGCACTAGCTACTTATGAAATTGCCCTAGAGGGCGAAGATGAAAACCCATTAATACTTGTGTCAACCAAAGCCAAGGAGAAATAAATGTCCGTATTAGAGATCAAGAACCTGCAAGTACAGGTTTCAACTGACGAAGGTCCAAAAGACATTCTTCGTGGCGTTGACCTTACCGTTCGTGCTGGAGAAACTCACGCACTAATGGGCCCTAATGGTTCAGGAAAGTCAACACTTGCTTATGCAATTGCCGGTCACCCAAAGTACGACGTTGTTGGTGGATCCGTAACGTTAGATGGCCAAGATGTTCTCGAGATGTCGGTCGATGAACGCGCACGCGCTGGACTTTTCTTGGCCATGCAGTATCCAGTTGAAGTTCCAGGCGTATCAGTGTCTAACTTCTTACGGACTGCCATCACCGCAATTCGCGGCGAAGCTCCTAACTTACGTAATTGGATCAAGGAAATGAAAGATTCCATGAGCGCACTGCAAATTGATTCAACATTTGCAGAACGAAGCGTAAATGAAGGTTTCTCTGGTGGTGAGCGCAAGCGCACCGAGATCTTGCAGATGGAATTGATTAAGCCAAAGTTAGCGATTCTGGATGAAACTGATTCAGGTCTTGATGTTGACGCACTTCGTGTCGTCTCTGAAGGAATTAACCGCGTTCGGGCAACCGGTCAAACTGGAGTTTTACTTATCACGCACTTCACCCGAATCTTGAATTATGTGAAGCCTGATTATGTACACGTATTCCATAACGGACGTATTGTGCGCGAAGGTGGACCAGAACTAGCTACCGAAATCGAGGAAAACGGTTACGCCCAGTTTGTAACTGCATAAATTATGACGGTATTAGATGTTGCTGCGATCAAGGCAGATTTTCCAATTCTTTCCCGAACTGTTCGGGATGGAAAAAAGTTAATCTACCTTGATAGCGGTGCAACATCGCAAAAGCC
>CAYVZD010000014.1:5494-18469 GCA_964456135.1 uncultured Bifidobacterium sp. | reverse complement strand
CCAGATGGCGCAGAACGATTTATTTTGCAACCTGGTGATGAAGTTCTAGTCACTGAAATGGAACACCATGCAAACCTAGTTCCATGGCAAGAACTAACCGACAAACTTGGTGTGACGCTTAAATGGATTGGCTTAACAGAAACTGGTCGATTAGATCTTTCAGCATTAACTGAGTTAATTAATGAAAAAACTAAAATTGTGTCGTTAACGCATCAATCGAATTTACTTGGCACAGTAAATGACATTCCCACAATTGTTAACCAGGCTAAAAAAGTTGGTGCCTTAGTTTTACTAGATGCTTGTCAGAGCGTTCCGCACATGCCAGTGGATGTACAGACTCTTGGAGTGGACTTTATTGCCTGGAGTGGTCACAAAATGTTGGGTCCACTTGGAATTGGTTGCCTATGGGGTAAATCAGAATTATTAAATGCCATGCCGCCGTTTATTTCTGGTGGTTCGATGATCGAAACTGTCACGATGCCAAGTTCTACTTTCGCTCTTGCGCCACAACGTTTTGAGGCTGGTGTGCCGATGGCTGCGCAAGCAGTGGGCCTAGGTGCCGCAGTTGATTATTTGTCTCAGATTGGCATGGACAATGTGGCTAAACACGAACATGACTTAACTGACTTAGCGCTAAAACTAGTTGGCGAAATATCTGGAGTCAGAATTATCGGTCCAACAGAGAGTGAAAATCGCGGCAGCGCAGTTTCATTTGTCGTAGATGGCATTCATCCTCATGATGTTGGCCAGGTCCTAGACAATGCTGGCATTGCCGTCCGAGTTGGTCATCACTGTGCTTGGCCGGTTTGCCGCAGATATTCGGTTCCAGCTACAACGCGGGCCACTTTTTATTTGTATAACGATGAAAGCGATGTTTATGCACTGCGTGATGGCATCCTTCAAGCACAAGATTTCTTTGGGGTTAAGTGATGAAACTAGAAAGTATGTACCAGGACATAATTCTGGATCACTACAAACATCCGCATGGTAAAGGCTTAGTAGATAATCCTGATGCTCAAGTGCACCATGTAAATCCAACATGTGGCGATGAAATTACCCTTCAAGTTAAAGCAATTCCTGGTACGAGTAATTTTTCAATTCATTACGACAACCAAGGTTGTTCAATTAGTCAGGCATCAGCTTCTATTTTGTTCGACCAACTAAATGGCAAGTCATATGAACAAGGCGAAGTTGCTGTAGAACATATGATCGCCATGATGCAACGGGCAAGTGAGCCTGATGAAGATTTACTAGGTGATGGAATTGCTCTTGAGGGAGTTGCAGCGTATCCAGCTCGCGTTAAGTGTGCTTTATTGTCATGGATGGCTTGGAAAGACGCAGTCATCCAGGCTCAAGGTAATCGGGCCTAAGGAGAGGAAGATAAGTAAATGGAAACCTTAAGTGAAGACGATGTACTTGAATTACTCCGGGATGTAGTTGATCCAGAACTAGGAATCAATGTTGTTGATCTTGGTCTGGTTTATGGTGTGACCCTGGATGATAAAAACTCTGCCACGATTGACATGACACTTACTTCAGCAGCCTGTCCACTAACTGATGTCATCGAAGATCAAACTCGGGCAGCACTTGATGGTCACGTAACAGACTTCAAATTAAATTGGGTTTGGATGCCACCTTGGGGTCCAGATAAAATAACGGACGAGGGTCGCGAAATGCTCAGAGCCCTTGGTTTTAACGTTTAATTAACCCAATAGGACTGGCGCACATTGATTCAGGCAACTGGAATTGAGTTGCGCGCCGGAGCAGACCTACTTCTTGCAAATGCCACATTTCGAATAGATGCTGGCGATCGTGTTGGTCTCGTCGGCCGAAATGGTGCTGGAAAAACTACTTTAACTAAGGTGCTAGCTGGTCAGGTACTTCCTGCTGCGGGCACCGTAACTTCGAATGGCGTGGGGTATTTACCTCAAGATCCGCGCACCGGTGATCTTGATGTGGTTGCGTTAGATCGCATCCTCAGTGCCAGGGGACTAGACGAGTTAGTTCGACGAATGCGCCAACTTGAAACTGAGATGGCTAGTTCGGATGACAAAATTCGTGATCGCGCGATGCATAAATATACAAATGCCGAAAGCGCTTTCCAAGCTGCTGGTGGTTATGCGGCCGAAAGTGAAGCAGCTAGTTTGGCTGCAAGTGTTGGCCTAACTACAAATGTTTTAACCCAAACTTTAGGAACACTTTCGGGTGGGCAACGTCGCAGAATTGAATTAGCCCGAATTTTGTTCAGTGATGCCCAAACATTATTACTCGATGAACCAACAAACCATTTAGATGCAGACTCAATTGCTTGGTTGCGCGGATTTTTAGCAAATCATCAAGGTGGATTAGTTGTAATTAGTCACGATGTTGAATTACTAGAGGCCACCGTAAATCGGGTATTTCATTTAGACGCTAATCGACAAGCACTAGACATCTATAACGTTGGTTGGAAAGCGTATTTGACTGCTCGCGAAGATGACGAACGCCGACGTAAACGAGAGCGCGCTAATGCCGAAAAACAAGCCAGCGTCTTAGCCGATCAAGCAAATCGAATGCGCGCTAAAGCCAGTAAAGCAAAAGCTGCGCAGAGTATGTTAAAGCGTGCTGAGCGATTACTTGATGGCTTAGAAAATGAACGGGTTGCTGACCGCGTTGCTAAATTACGATTTCCCACTCCAGCTCCGTGCGGCAAAACTCCACTAATGGCCAGTGGCTTAAGTCGTAGTTACGGATCTCAGGAAATTTTCACAGATGTTGATTTAGCTATAGATAGGGGCAGTCGGGTAGTGGTACTTGGCCTGAATGGTGCAGGTAAAACTACGTTACTTCGAATTCTGGCTGGGGTAGATAAACCTGACACTGGTGACATTCAACCTGGACACGGACTAAAAATTGGTTACTACGCACAAGAACATGAAACTTTGGCAGCGGATAGAACAGTGCTTGAGAACATGAGATCTGCTTCACCTGATTTAACAGATACTCAGATGCGATCAGTTCTTGGTTCGTTTTTATTCAGTGGTGAAGCGGTGAATAAATTAGCTGGAGTTCTTTCTGGTGGAGAAAAAACTAGATTAAGTTTGGCCATGCTTGTTGTTTCAGCGGCAAATGTTCTGCTTTTAGATGAACCTACAAATAACTTAGATCCAGCCAGTCGCGCAGAAATCCTTGATGCGTTGGCACATTTCGAGGGCGCAGTTGTCTTAGTGACCCACGATGAAGGAGCGGTAAGCGCTTTAAATCCAGAACGGGTATTACTTTTGCCAGATGGCGTGGAAGACTTATGGAATACCGATTATTTAGATTTAATTGCGTTGGCTTAGTTGAAATTAGCAAAGTTTTATAGGTGAGTGAATAAGCATGAGTATGCCCGGTGGAATGAGTGCATTTCATGCTTATCGTGGCTTTACCTCAGATAAGTCTGTAGTCGGTCAGCGGTTAGGCCGAGAAACTTTAAAACGAATTGGTGGTTATGCCGCTGATTTCAAAATAGAAATTTTTCTTTATTTAATTGTTTTAATCATTCAATCGGTCACAGTAGTAATTCAACCCTTGTTATTTAAACGAATCGTTGATGTTTCAATTCCTAGTGGTGATACCTCGGCCGTAGTAAATACTGCTTTACTAATCGCTGCAATCTCTGTTTTTGAAGCCGCTATTGGTGTGCTGAATAGATGGCAACAAAGTTCTATTGGTGAAACGCTTATTTATAAACTTCGAGTTCAAGTATTTGATCACGTTCAACGACAGTCCATAGCTTTCTTCACCAGGGCTCAAACTGGTGCACTAGTAAGTCGACTAAACGGTGATGTATTAGGTGCACAACGTGCATTCACCTCAACACTTGGTGGCATTGTCGGAAATGTCATTAGTTTGACGGTTGTGTTAGTCACGATGTTCGCACTTAGTTGGCAAATAACAATTGCTTCGTTAGTGCTACTTCCTATTTTCTTGGTGGCCGCTCGCGGAGTTGGTACTAAGTTGCAAAAACTCACGACTGAACAAGCCAATCTAAATGCAGATATGAGTAGCCAGATTGCCGAACGCTTTAATGTCTCTGGTGCATTACTGATGAAATTATTTGGTACTCCAGATAAGGAGGCGGCTGATTACGCACAACATGCTAAATCAGTGCAACGAGTTGGTGTGAAAATAACAATGGCCAACACAGTATTTTTCACTGCCATGATGCTGGTGGGTTCAATAGCGACTGCACTTGTTTACGGCATGGGTGGCGTTTCAGTAATTACTGGTGACTTAACGCTTGGCACACTACTGGCAATGGTCGCGCTACTTGGCCGACTTTATGTTCCGATGGCTGCGCTTGCTAATGTTCGCGTTGATGTGATGACTGCGTTGGTCTCATTTGACCGAGTATTTGAAGTTCTTGATTTAAAGCCCATGGTTAGTGATGCCCCCAATGCAAAATCGCTCTCTAGAGGACCGGCTCGGGTTGAGTTAAAGAATGTTTCGTTTCGATACCCGCTTCCAGAAGAAGTATCACTAGCAAGTTTAGAAAGTATTGCGCGTACAGATTTACTGGCCAGCTCTGAATTAATTTTGAATGGAATAAATTTAGAAGTTAAACCTGGACAAATGTATGCCTTAGTTGGGCCATCTGGTGCTGGTAAAAGTACTCTGACATCTTTAGTACCTCGACTTTTTGACCCAACATCTGGTGAGGTTCGAATAAATGATTTGGATTTACGGCAAGCAACTCAAAAATCGATTCATGAAGTTGTCGGCGTAGTAACTCAAGATGCACACATGTTCCACGACACCATTCGCGCCAACTTACTCTACGCAAATCCAGAAGCCTCAGAAGAATTACTTTGGCGGGCATGTGAAGACGCCCAAATTGCTGGGATGATTCGAGAATTACCCGAGGGATTAGATACTGTGGTCGGCGATCGGGGACACCGATTAAGTGGCGGCGAAAAACAACGCCTAGCGATTGCTCGATTGTTACTTAAAGCACCTGATGTCGTGATTTTAGATGAAGCAACTGCTCACTTAGATAGTGAAAATGAGGCTTTAGTTCAAGAGGCTTTAAGCAAAGCCTTAGCTGGTCGAACATCCATCGTGATTGCGCACCGACTAGCAACGGTTCGGCAAGCAGATCAAATTGTTGTATTAAGCGATGGCAAAATTGTTGAACAAGGTACCCACGAAGAATTACTAAACAAAAATGGACTTTACGCCGATTTATACAATCGGCAATTTGCGCCGCTCGATTAAGTCGTTTCTAAACAAAATTGCGTAACCAATTACGAGCATCACAGCAAAAATTTGCCACTGAATCGCATAAGAGCGATGCGTTCCTTCGGTTATTTTTGGCCCAGGTAGCAATAAAACTTCAGGATTATTAAGTGGCGGTTGCGCCTTTACTAATTCCAAGTAAGCATCGCCGTACTTGGGATCTAGTCCAATTCGTTGTCCAGTTGGAATGTCGGCCGGTTCAATTACATTAAGTGGACTTATTTGACGTAGTCTGCCCGTTAATTCAATCTGAGTTGTCGTTACAGCGCTTAGTTCTGGACTATCTTGGGCACTATTTGCTGCTGCAGTCCAACCACGAACGACATTTATCTTTGTCCCATCGAGTAACTGAAATGGAGTTACTACCCATAGACCAGCTTCAGAATCTAAACTTTTTTTCCGAATCAGATATTGTTCACTGGGTAAAAAATTTCCGATTGCAGTTACTGGTCGCCAAATGTCTGTTGAATTTTGTAACACTCCGTTAGGAGCTAGTTGAGCAAATGGAACTGGAGCAAATGCCTGAGCTGTTGTTACTTGCGCGTTATAGCTCAATCGTGAATCAAGGCGGCGGTATTGCCAATCAGACAAACTTTCAAATGCTGGAATAAGGACGATTACGGCAAGCGTTAGGGCAATCCATTTTTTGGTGAGAAGTAGTTTGAACATTACTAAGCATTAATTTAATTCATTTTGCTTGGAGCCAATAAAGGCCCCATTACCGCGCCAGTTTCCTCTTTCGCGGCCGGCATTTGCAATGATTACGGCAAAGTAAGGTAGAAAAGCCGCGCCAGCAAGAAAAATCCAACGCCACACGCCAGTGGTGATCACAGCGGCTATAAAACAAACGGTCCGCAAACTCATTGACCACAAGTATCGAACTTCTCGACCGCGCTGGTCATTAGATAAAGCAACTCCAGCAGAGGTGATGGAGTGCACCTCAGGCTGTTCATTCATACAACTAGGCTACGTTGTAATCACGAATTCAGCATCTGGAGGAATTATGTCCAATCGCACTTACCGCATAACCGAAATCGTTGGTACTTCACCAGAGGGGATTGACCAAGCAGTACGCAATGGCATTAAAAGAGCTTCTGAGACACTTCGCCATTTAGATTGGTTTGAAGTAACTGAAATTCGCGGCAACATACGCGATGGCGAAATCGCACACGTTCAGGTGGGGATGAAAATCGGTTTTCGCCTAGAGGACGCTTAAACCGCTTCTGACTTCGTCGACAGATTAAAGTCCGCGATCGTTAATGGAGCAATTTGTGCCCGAGAAAACCAGTCTGCCCATTCTCTTGGTAGGCAATAGGTTGATTCACCAGCATCAATAATTCGTTTTAGCATGCCTACTGGTGATTCATTAAATCTAAAGTTATTAGCTGCACCTATAATTTCGCCATCTTTAACTACATAAACTCCATCGCGAGTTAACCCAGTTAGCAGAAGTGATTGTGGATCGACTTCGCGAATGTACCAAAGACAAGTGATCAGTAAGCCATCTTTCATACGCTTGGCTAATTCAGAAAGATCACCTGTTCCCGCTTCATCCGTAACGACTATGTTGTCGGCAAGAGGGGTAAAAGGAAGTTTGGCTAGCTGTGCTGTAAACCTGCTACTACCTAATGCAGTCAACTTACCTTGATCAATTAGATTAACTGGATCTATTTTTGCTCCGGTATCAAAAGTGCTGCCAAAAGTAGAGTTGCCCATACTGATTACCCGGTCGATAGTTTTTAAACCAGGATGATTTGGATCGGTACGTAAAGTTAAATTGCGTTCGGTAAGTTGCTCGCCAATGCGTGTCCCGCCAACTGGACCAGAAAAAACTGATCGACCTTCAGCAGCTTCACGAGCAGATGCGGTCCACATTAAATAGATCATGAGATCTGCAACAGAACTAGGTGACAGGGTAACTTTATGTCGTCCAGGTTCAATTTCGATTCTATTTTTCTGAAAGTCCAGTCCTTGGTTAACCGTCGCGGCATGTTTAGCGACAGCCGTTCCTGATAAGTCACTTCCACTTTGCCCAGACCAGGCAGACCTGGTTCGATCTAGCGACTTGGCACATAATTCAAAACGGCTCGTACTTTGGGCGAATCTATTTCGAATACCGGTTGACGTAGCTAAATAAATTGTGTCTGTAGAAATTTCGCTGTAGCCAAAATATTCCTGTTCACGATTACTCATCACTTCACCAAGTTCGCTTGCTATCCGAGCAAGTGACGACAAGTCAACATCTTCTGGGGCGTCAGCAAAATTTGACTCAGCAGATCCTTCAATTAGATCGTTTGCATCTTCAGCAACACCGGCTGCTAGGGCACTGGCTTTACTCTTTTCAAGCAGTGAATCAATGTCTGCTTTTGAACGGATCTGACCACTAGCTAATCCACAAGCAGTACCATCACTGAGTTGAACGAATGAGGCAATCGCTAAAGTTTGCTCGACAGTATTTCCGTTGGTAGTTAATGAGGAATTGGCCCATCGCAAATTAGCACTATTGCTTACTTCGCCGACAACAACTCCACCTGCTGCACCTAATTTGCTTACGGCATACTCAGTGGCTTGAGCCATAGTCAGTTCACTCATGCGCCAGCCTGCTCTTTTCCGTTCAATACATTTATTTGTCTAAACACAGCAGTAGGGCAGCCATGGCTTACAGGTGCAGTTTGTCCTGGCTGACCTTTGCCACAATTCAGCGCTCCACCAAGTAAGTAAGTTTGCTTACCACCCACGGCGCTCATACTTGCCCAGAAATCTGGGGTACGTGATTGGTAAACCACATCTTTGAGCTGGCCAACAATTTTTCCGTCCTTGATTTCATAGAAACGTTGCCCGGTGAACTGAAAGTTATAGCGTTGCATGTCTATCGACCATGATTTATCTCCGACTATGTAAATACCTCGGTCAACGCCAGAAATTAAATCTGCATTTGATAAATCATCCTTACCTGGCTGCAATGAAACATTTGGCATCCGTTGGATCGGACTGTGTAAGGCACTATCTGCAAAAGCACAGCCGTTTGATCTAGTCAGTCCAATTTTTTTGGCAATGTTCCGATCGGTCTGATAGCCAACGAGCACACCATCTTTAATTAGATCCCACTGTTGGGCTGCAACACCTTCATCGTCATAGCCAACTGTGCTAAGTCCATGTGGCGCGTTGCGATCACCAGTAACGTTCATTATTTCGCTACCGTATTTAAAGTTATTTAACTTATCGATCGTGGCAAACGAAGACCCAGCGTAATTTGCTTCGTAACCTAGAGCTCGATCAAGTTCGGTCGCATGTCCGATTGATTCATGAATTGTTAACCAAAGATTTGTTGGATCAATCACTAAGTCCCAAATACCTGCTGCAACTGATGGGGCTTTAGTTTTTTCGGAAAGGTATTCAGGAAGGTTTGATAATTCTTCATCCCAGTCCCAGCCTTTGCCTTGCAAGTATTCAAATCCTCGACCTGCTGGCGGGGCACAGGTGCGCATATCGTCAAATCCAGATTCGCTGATGTGAACGGCAGTTAGAGCCGCACTAGTACGATCACGTTCTTGACTGATCATGTTGCCCGTTAAATCTGCAAAAAAAGTGATGTCTTTACCCATGGCAGCGTGTACATCAACATGATGAACAATTGAATGTTGCGCAACTTTTTCGTGCCAAGATTTCAATAATTCAATGACCTGATCATCTGGAACTAACATTGGGTCTATTTCAACTGGAAGTCGCCACGAGACTTTTCCGTAACTTGGTTCAGCCACTAAGTCGACTCGGTCGGTAGAAACAGCTGCGCTTAACTTGGCCATTTCTATCGCCCTTGTTGCTGCGTCCTTTGCACCGAACTCAGTTAAATCGGTGGTCGCAGCAAAACCCCAAGCGCCATCTTTTACCACCCGAACACTAAGAGCAATTGAACTATCTGAGGCAACGTTTTCTACTTTGCCGTCACGTAACCCAACTCCTCTTGTGTCATGTTGAGCAATTCGAAGTTGTCCCACTGTCGCACCGGCACTCGAAACAACGGACAGTGCAATTTCTGCTAAGCGGTCTGGCGAAATTTGCCCGCCGGCTAACGGAGTTACGGAATTATTGTTCATTACCGATAACCTAGACCAATGACCCGTGTTGTGCTGGTAACAGGTGGCAATCGAGGAATTGGTTTATCGATTGCTCAAAAATTCAAAGAAAATGGCGACACGGTGGTAGTCACTAGTCGATCCGGTGACCCAATAGCTGGCCTAAATGTAATCAAGTGCGATGTATCAGATAGTGCCAGTGTTGAGGCTGCGTTCGATGAATTAGAGCAAAAATTTGGCCCAGCGCAGGTGGTCGTAGCAAATGCTGGAATTACTCGAGACGGATTAGTCATTCGAATGTCAGATGCAGACATTGATGAAGTCTTAAATACCAACTTATTTGGTGCGATTCGGGTAGCACGACGAGCAAGTAAAGCGATGATGAAGGCTCGTACCGGTCGAATTATTTTTATTTCAAGTGTTGTCGGGTTGATGGGTTCAGCAGGGCAAGTTAATTATGCAGCTTCAAAAGCAGGACTCATTGGCGCTGCTCGATCTCTAGCACGTGAACTAGGTTCACGAGGGATAACTACAAATGTGATTGCTCCAGGATTTGTTGATACTGACATGACTGCGCAACTTTCCGATGAGCGCAGAAACGAAATAGTTACAAATGTGCCGCTTGGACGATATGCCAGTTCAAGCGAAGTCGCAGACGTTGTTGCTTTTATCGCTTCTGATCAGGCAGCGTACATAACCGGAGCGGTTATTCCAGTTGATGGTGGATTAGGAATGGGACATTAAATGGGCATCCTTGACGGCAAAAACATATTGGTAACTGGAGTTTTGACTGATTCATCTATTGCATTTCATGTTGCTCGGTTAGCTCAAGAACAAGGTGCAAACGTAGTTTTAAGTTCATTTGGTCGAACCACCAGCATCACTAAGCGAATAGCCGGACGGTTGCCAGTGGAACCACCCATTGTGCAATTGGATGTAACAAACAAAGAGGATTTAGCGAACTTAGCTGGCGCAATCAAAGAGCACGTTCCACATTTAGATGGGGTACTTCATTCAATCGCTTATGCACCTGAAGCTGCATTAGGTGGAAATTTTCTAAATACTGAATGGGAAGACGTAAAAGTTGCTTTAGAAATTTCTGCGTATTCACTTAAGTCGCTAAGTATGGCTTGTTTACCACTTATGGAAAAAAATGGTGGTCAAGTTTTAGGACTTGATTTTGATGCAACAGTAACTTGGCCGTTTTACGACTGGATGGGCGTATCAAAAGCTGCACTTGAATCAACTTGTAGATATTTAGCAAGAGATTTAGGTCCAAAAAAAATAAGAGTCAATTTAGTTGCTGCCGGTCCGCTTTACACAACTGCAGCTAAGGGAATTCCTGGATTTGATCAGTTTGGCCCGATGTGGGAACGCCGAGCACCAATTGGTTGGGACACAAGTGATCCAGTTCCAACTGCTAAAGCATGTGTGGCGTTATTTAGTGACTGGTTCCCGGCTACAACCGGCGAAATAATTCATGTTGATGGTGGCGTGCACTCTCAAGGAGGTCCGTGATTTTTTAATCACGAGGCTTTCTAACTTCTAGTCCTTAGGCAGCCAAAGTACTTGCCGTCATTAAATTAATCGCAGCAGTCCGAAGTTCCCGCAAGCGAGCAATCTTTCTTTCGTCAAGACTTCGACTGTGTGGTGCCTGCGCTTCACTCATACTTATTTGGGCAATTAGCCAAATTCGCTCAGCTAGTTCTAGATCTGATTTAACTCGGTTTGAAAGTGCTGGGGGAAGATGAATGGGTTTTAGTTGATGGAGTTCTTGATCGATAAAATCTCGCTGGCCCAACAATTCCATGGCGCTTAATTCAGCACTACTGCGCTCTATTAAGTCTTGTAGATCTAATCGAGCTGATTTTGGATCTACCGTTGGAATTGGAGTGAGTAGCTCAGTTAAAAACCAATTTGAATCTCCTTCAGGAGATCTTGCCAGAAGATACTTTTGACCGATAATACAAACACCCGTTGTCAGATCAATTTTGGAAATTAAATCTGCAGAAAGTCCGTAAGTTTGACCGGGACCTGGCAACACAGCAAAACAGGGAACACCAAAACTCTTGGCGAATTGAACGAGCATTAGCCAGTTGGTAACGGGTTCGACAGAAATAATTTGATCCGAGCTGATTTGGAAAGATTCAGTTATCGTCTCGGCCGCGTTGACTGCATCACTGGTAGATATCGATCCATTTCGAACTTGATTTAGCCAAATTGCTAATTCAATCGCAGCCGGGAATCCCATGAACGGTAGATTACTACTGTGACTATTACGACTAATGACCTAAGTGGTTCTGGTGAACGTGTCGTAAATCTTCAAAATGTCACAGTTCATCGTGGTGGCAAAAATATTTTGGCCAAAATCAATTGGCAAGTTCAGGCCCATGAACGTTGGGTGATTATGGGGCCGAATGGTGCCGGTAAAACCACGTTAATGCAGATCTGTACTGGATTTTTACATCCAACTTCAGGTACAGCCGAAATATTAGGTCAGCAGCTTGGCCGAACTGACGTTCGAGAATTGCGAACCCGAATTGGCTTATCCAGTGCTGCGCTAAATAACTACTTACCACTTGACGAGACAGTTTTTAACACTGTTTTAACAGCTGCTTATGCAGTTACGGGAAGATGGCGCGAACGTTACGACGAAATTGATTATGCCCGGACTCGTCAATTACTAAACGATTGGGGATTGAGTGGATTTGAAGAACGACTTATCGGCACGTTATCTGAAGGTGAACGAAAGCGTACTCACATTGCCCGAGCTTTGATGAGCGATCCAGAAATTTTGATTCTGGATGAACCTGCTGCAGGTCTAGATGTTGCAGGACGCGAGGATTTAGTAAGCCGATTAGCCAATCTGGCAGGTAATCCAGAAAGCCCCTGTTTAATCCTGGTTACCCATCATGTTGAAGAGATCCCACCTAATTTCTCACATGCACTATTGCTTTCAGATGGTCAGGTGACTGCCATGGGCAACGTGCATGACGTGATTCGAAGTGAACCAATGAGTAATGCATTTAAAACTCCACTTGATGTCGAGTTCGGAGATGATCGCTGGTACGCGCGAGGACGAACACCCTCAAGAGGGCGCCGCGCCCGCTCGAACATGTAACAATAAGACTGTGACGGATTTAACTGACGCTATTTCATCTTGGTTGCCAAGTGATGAACTAGAAAGTGCTCGTGCCAAGCTGCCAATAGTTTACGTAGATGCAATTCCAGTACGAATTGATGAAGCTGGTCGAGTTTTAAAAATCGGTTTATTGTTGCGCGGAAGGCCGGATGGATCGATTAGTCGAGCAGTTATTTCTGGCCGAGTACTTTTTGGTGAGCGAATTAGAGATGCACTGCTAAGGCACATTGAAAAGGATCTAGGCTCGATGGCACTGCCGCAAATCCCGACGAATCCTGCTCCATTTACTGTGGCTGAGTATTTTCCAGATCCAAACATCAGTGGTTTTCATGATCCAAGGCAACATGCAGTTTCGCTTGTTTATGTAGTTCCAGTAAAGGGCGATTGCCAACCTTCACAGACTGCTTTGGATTTAGTTTGGATTACTCCGCATGAGGCAGTATCTCGACAAGTAACCGCAGAAATGACTGGTGGTCAAGATTTACTTGTGCGGTTAGC
>CAYVZD010000014.1:0-5394 GCA_964456135.1 uncultured Bifidobacterium sp. | reverse complement strand
TATTGATTTTTTCCAGTTCAAATTTATGTATTTGATGCCCAAGCCTTAAACCACGTGCATGAAACGATGTAATAGTTACCGGTTGACTGAACTCAAGTTGAGTAAATAAATCCTGGCTTGCGATTACCTCAGTAACATGCTGCGCATAAGTTTCATCATCTGTCACCAGAACTATTTTCCCGCCACTAACCAGAAGTTCATCAGCTTTGGCAAGAAAAGCATGATTAAATAAGCGACGCTTGGCATGCCTTGCTTTTGGCCAAGGATCTGGAAAATAGACGTCAATCTGACTTATAGTTTGCGGTTTTAGCTTTTCAAATAGATCTAAACCATCGCCGTGAAAGAGTCTGAAAGTACTTAGATTTCTTTCATGTGCATAAACACTTAAGTCACAAATTCCTGCCGTGTGCACATCAATCGCTAGCACGCACTTACTCTGTTCAAGTAAGTCCTTGGTATGTCCGCCCATGCCACAACCAAAGTCAATGTAAATTTCGTTACTCTTAAAAACTTCTCTTAAATCAATCGGTTGATCGGGTAAGGCAATTTGGTAATTAGGCACGTAATTTTCAAAGGCATAACTTCGAGTTGGAGAAATGCGGCCTCGTCGACCCTGAAAACTGCGAATCCTAGGTCGCCCAGTTGGACCCAAATCGTTCGGGTAGATTTGAGGCAGCATATGGCAAGGCTACAAGAGCTGAACCAGAGGGGGATAATGTGCAATTCGACGGTCTAGTCGTCCCAGCAATCACACAATTCGATGAAGCTGGCCAAGTTAATGCAAAAGGCGTGGCCGAAGTTACTGAACTATTGATCAGTCATGGTGTGCATGGAATTGTTGCTTGCGGCACTACAGGTGAGGCTTATTCACTTACTCCAGATGAACGACATCTTGTGATTAGCACTGTCATAAAACAAGCGGCCGGTCGAGTTCCGGTGCTTTCAGGTGTTGGCGGTATGTCAACAAACACTGCGCTTGATCAGGCGTCACTGGCCAAGCGAATGAATTGTGATGGATTAATGCTGGCCGGACCGGCATATAGTGTTCCGACTGAAGATGAACTAGCTGCACATTTATTGACTGTAGTTAACGCGGTAAAAATGCCAACAGTTCTCTACGATTACCCGGCTCGAATTGGTGTCAGCGTAACTCAAAATGTGCTTAATCAAGTTGCTGATAATGAATACATTGTCGGAATCAAAGAAGCAAGTGGCGACTTAAGTCGTATTCCGATGATTCAACAAAATTTTGCTGGTCGAATCGATCCAGTCTGCGGTGCTGATGTTGACTCAATAGTGTTTATGGATGCTGGAGTTAAATCTTGGATTGCTGGTATCGCCAATGCGTTACCAAAAGCCCATCTTGGAATTATGGATCCACAAACGCGTACTATTGCCCACACAGCAATAAAGCCACTTTTTGAATACATTGAATCAGGTCAGTACATAAATAAAACAAAAGCCTTAATGGGAATACTTGGGTTCCCAGCAAACACAATGCGTGGTCCATTAAAACCAATCAGCGATGAACAAGTTAATAAACTTCGTGAACTGGTTGAAGTTGCCGGCGAATGGGCACCGAGTCTGGTTTAAAACTCAATTCTGGTTAAAACCTTTGCGTTTAGAAATAAAAATGGGCGGCTATTAGCCGCCCATTTTTTTGAAATGATTAGAGAAGTGTGAACATTACTAGGGCAGCACCTGCAAGTGAGATGTCCTTAAGGAATGCAATTTGTTCATTCATCTTGGTCATCGCATCAGTTTCTTTCCAGAATGGATGCATAATGACTGCAGTTGGAACCAGGAAGATAACCAAAAGCAATGCACCTAGTGCGGCTTGGTAGCCAGAGGCGACCAATACGGCACCAACCAAAATCAATAATCCTGAGCCCTGTACTGCAAGCTTTGGAGCAGGTACGCCTTTAGACTGGGCGTATCCAGCCATGCCTTCAGCATTCTTGAAGTGCCCAAATGCCGAAGCGATGAATAAGAGGGCGAACATAACTCGACCTACGATTTCTAAAATTTCCACAAAATCTCCCTTTAGTTGCCAGTGGAACCTACCCCCTCAAACTAGCAGTTAGTTGAAATTTCATTTAATTTCTGGGTGCGTGTCGGAACGAATTTTTCTCGAGATATTCTTAGGGGATGACGCTTTGGGACACCTTGCCTGATGAATGGCAAGCAAAACTCGAGCATTTGAAACCAAAAATAGATCAAATTTCTATAAAACTCCAAAGCGAAGAGCAGACAAATCCAAGCCAGAAAAACATTTTCCGAGCGTTAACTACAAACCCAAAAGACATTCGGGTTGTGATTTTAGGTCAGGATCCATACCCAAATCCAGCACTTGCTATGGGGCTAGCTTTTTCAGTTCCAGAAAAGGAGATAGTTCCACCTAGCCTTCGAAACATTCAAAAAGAACTTAAATCGGATCTCGGGATTGAAATTGGTAATGATTTGAGCAACTGGGCAGCTCAAGGTGTTTTGCTGTTGAACAGAATTTTGACTTGCCGTACCGGGAAATCACTTTCGCACGAGAAATTAGGTTGGCAAGAAATTACTGAAGAAATCATCAAAATTGTAAGTAGGGCGAACCCAAATGTAGTTGGAGTGCTTTGGGGAAAGACGGCTCAAGAATTAGCTCCGTATTTCAAATCTGAACTTCTAGTGAAATCGCCACATCCTTCTGGCTTGAGTGCCCACCGAGGATTCTTTGGCTCGAAACCATTTAGCAAGGTGAATGACTTATTAGTTCAAACCGATCAATTACCGATTAATTGGGGATAATTTAACGATGGCAACTCCAACCTCAGTTTTGCTGGTCGAACTTGTGATGAGTATTGACCGGTTAATCCAATCTGCAAAAGTCGCCAATACCAAAGCAGGGCAGTGGGACCCTCAAGTTGTTGTAGGCCATGTATCACAAGTTGACACTCAAGTTTGGTTAACGCGAGTAAAGCAAATGGTGGATGCACAACTTTCAGGTGCACCTGAACCAATTTTTGCTTGGTGGGAGCCAGATCCCATTGAAACCGAAAAACTTTTTCAACAAATGTCACTGGATGATGTATGTGCGTTAGCACTACAAAGCCGAACGAATTTAGTTTCGTATTTAAGAGAGTTGAGTCCAGAACAGTGGCAAGCTCGGGCACAACATGCAACTTTTGGCGCTATCGATGTGGGTGAGCTAATTTTCCAGACTTTAACGCACGATGAGGAACATCGGGCAAGTTTTGTCTAGAGCGAACAGGGTTTTCTCAAACAACTAAAAAGTGAAACATAAAGTAAAATTATCCTTATGGAGATTATCTACTTACTTATTGCAGTTGGTTTATTAGTTGCTTTTTTAGTTATCCAATACAACCGGTTGATCCGCCTAAACGTAACAGTAGACGAGGCGTTTGGACAGATTGAAGTTCAACTTCAACGTCGAGCAGATCTAATTCCAAATCTTGTCGAGACCGTAAAGGGTTATGCCACACAAGAAAAAACAACTTTTGAGAGCGTTACTGCAGCTCGAAGCCAGACTGTAAGCGCACACGGTCTAACTGAGGTTGCCGCGGCAGACAACATGATGACTAATGCACTTCGGGGATTACTTGCGATTTCAGAAGCATATCCAGATTTGAAATCTTCAGAAAATTTTCGCGCTCTCCAAGAAGAGCTTTCCACTACTGAAAACAAGATTGGTTTTGCTCGACAGTTCTATAACGACAAAGTAAGTTCGCTAAACCAAGCGATAGCAACTATCCCCGGTAAATTCTTTGCTGGCCCAGCGAAAGTAACTGAGCGTGACTTCTATGTCGTTGATGATCCTGCAAAGCGAGATGTGCCGAAAGTTCAGTTTTAATGGCTGATTTTCGAGCAAGGCAGTCTGAGAACCGACTCAAAACCATAATGCTTTTGGGCGTTATGGGAAGTCTGACTGCGTTAGTAATTTATGCAGCTCAACTTTATTTAGGTAATGCCAGCATTGGCGTAGTTCCTATAGCGATTGGAATCGCACTAATTTCGGTATGGGGTTCTTACTATGGTTCGGACAAAATTGTTTTAACTATGACCGGAGCCAAAGTCATTGATCATGATTCAGCTCCACAATTATTTAATTTAGTTCAAGAACTTACTTTGGCTGCTGGTATGCCAATGCCTAAAGTTGCGATCGTGGACGACCCAGCACCTAATGCATTTGCAACTGGTCGCGATCCGGAACACGCGGTGATCGCATTTACCACCGGAATTTTGCAAGTTATGGATCGCGAACAATTACAAGGTGTAGCTGCTCATGAATTAGCACATGTTGCAAATCGAGACACTCTAGTTTCGGCTGTTGCCGCAACTACAGCTGGCGCTATTGCGCTGTTGAGCGACTTTATTTTGCGAATGACTCTTTTTGGCGGCAATCGGGATCGCAATAATCAAAATCCAATAGTTTTAGTTGCAGCTTTACTGGCTACATTGCTGGCTCCGATTGCGGCCACTTTACTTAAATCTGCAGTTTCGCGAAAACGTGAATCACTTGCTGATGCAAGTGCAGTTGAGTACACCAGAAATCCAACCGGTTTACGTAGGGCGCTCGAAACTTTGCAAAAGGATTCAACAGTAGTTAGGCAAAAATCAAATGCGGTAGCCCACATGTGGATTGAATCACCACTAGATGGGCGGTCTGTGTCGAGGTTATTTGCAACCCACCCGCCGTTGGCAGAACGGATCGAAATTTTACGACGTATGGAGAGCGGCGGGTAAACCAACATTTGGGTGAATGCAAGATTCACTTGAATAAGTTTGCGCACATGGGTCACAAAGCAAAGTAAGTTCTCGGCAGGCTAAATTTGAGCAGTTATAAAACTTATTTGTTTTTGCGTTACATTTTTCGCACTGACCAATAATTTCTGTGTCAGCTGAAAAATCTGTCACCATACGTTTGTCGAATACGTACAGCGAACCCTTCCAGTGCGATTTATCGGCAAATCTCTCGCCATAGCGAACGATGCCGCCTTTGATTTGATAAACCTCGTTAAATCCGCGGTTCTTCATTAAGACAGATAAGATTTCGCACCGGATGCCGCCAGTGCAATACGAAACTATTGGCTTATCTTTTAGGTGATCGTATTTACCACTTTCAAGTTCGGAAATGAAATCATGGGTAGTTTCAACATCAGGAATCACAGCATTTTCAAATCGACCAATTTTCGCTTCAAATGCATTACGGCCATCAAAGAAAACCACTTCATCGCCTCGAGCAGCAACTAATTCGTTAACTTGTTCTGGAGTTAAATGTTTACCGCCGCCGATGATGCCATTTTTATCGACTTTGATTTCATCAGGTGTTCCAAAAGCCACAATCTCATCGCGAACTTTGACGCTCAGTTTGGGGAAGTCAGCAGCTCCACC
>CAYVZD010000013.1:0-30015 GCA_964456135.1 uncultured Bifidobacterium sp. | reverse complement strand
AATCGACTTTCACATTAGTCACTTTCGGCACTAAAGTTAACACCTACGAACAAGTGCGTGAGTAACTCCGGAGGGGAAGCCGGTAGTGGGAGCGCACAGAATGGTCACGGTATACAGATGGCTTCTCAAAATGAACGTCCTTTAGGTGAAGTTCGTTTTCTAACTGTTGCTGAAGTTGCAACTGCAATGCGGGTTTCAAAAATGACGGTGTATCGCTTAGTACATAGTGGCGAATTACCTGCAGTTCGCGTAGGTCGCTCCTACCGCGTTCCAGAACAAGCAGTTCACACCTACTTACAAGATTCTTTTGTTGAAGCTGGATAAAACCAAAATTTAGAAATAGAAGGGTGGCCATTAGTGGGCTCCGTAGTTAAAAAGCGCCGCAAGCGCATGGCGAAGAAAAAACATCGCAAGATGTTGAAGAAGACAAGATCAAAACGTAAAAAGTAAATAATTTAAAAAATACCGAGAGGGAATCACTCTCGGTTTTTTTATTCACTTAACTTTTTATTTTTGCGCTTATTGGCTACCGCTAATCCAGCACCTGCTCCAATTAAAGCCACGGCTGTCGTTCCCGCTGGAATTACGTAACGTTTTATTAAGCGCTCTCGTCGATAATCATGGATTGGCCAATTTTTTAATTTGGCATACGCCCGTAATTCAGAGTCAGGGTTAACTGCGGTTGGATGACCAACTTCGCTTAAGAGGGGGATGTCGTTCTTTGAATCTGAATATGCAAAACAGTTTTGTAAATCAAGGTCATTTTCATTAGCTAGGCGCAGTACTGCCTGAGCTTTTTCAGCGCCGTGCATGGGTTTACTAATTAGTTTTCCGGTGTATTTTCCATCAACTATTTCGCTGATAGTAGCCACGGCACCGGTTAACCCAAGTTTGTTAGCGATTAGTTCAGCTAGTTCAATTGGTGCCGCAGAGACTAACCAAACCTTATGGCCAGCACTTAAGTGAGTTTGAGCTAACTCGACCGTGCCTGGCCAAATCTTGGCTTCCATAATTTCGTGGTAAATCTCGTCGGCCAAGGCTCTAACTTCTTCGACATTACGACCAGCAACAAATGACAAAGCGCTTTCGGTAATTCGAGCCATGTCGGCTAAATTTTCAGATCCAGCGATTAAAAATTTGCCTTGTGCAATTGCGTAATTTCTTAGATCGCCAGCACTCAGAATTTTTCGAGAAAACAATCCACGTGCCAAGTGATAAATACTGGCCCCACGCATAATGGTGTTATCTATGTCAAAGAAAGCACCAACCTTTGAATCAGCCGGAATTACCGCGAATCGATTCTCAGTTGCACTGATACTGGCCATAACACTTAGCCTACTTTTGAAAGAGTGTGCCAAACTTAACTGCGGATTAGTGGGTGGTTAAATTTTGGAAAATCGAGTTACATTAATCGGTAAACCTGACTGCCATTTATGTCAGGACGCCGCCGCGATCGTGGCAAAAGTCTGTGCTGAACTCAACGTGGGTTGGACTGAGTTATCGATTTTGGAAGACCCAAAATTGGCTGACAAATATTACGAATTAATCCCAGTCATCCTGGTGGATGGCAAGCATCATGACCAATGGTCAGTTGATCCAGAGCGACTCAAAAAAGCCTTAACTAGCGGGCTTTAATTTTTTTCCAATTCACGTTAGTCACACGAGTAACACAATCAAAAATAGTGATCGCCTTATCACGAATGTGGGCATATATGCCAATTTTGACCTTCGCCAAAATACGCCTAATCTGATCGCCAAGAGCAAGAAAAAAGGTTGGTTCGAATGTCGGTCTCACCCGTTGTGAAAACAACACAAGGTGTTCGCGGAGGCATTCCTGACGCAACCGTAAATCGACTTCCGATGTATCACAGATCGCTACTTGCAATGGCAAGTCGTGGCGTAATTTTAGTTTCTTCTGAAGAGCTAGCAGATGCATCAGGTGTAACCAGTACCAAACTTCGAAAAGATTTATCTTTCTTAGGTTCTTATGGAACTCGTGGAGTTGGTTACGAAGTTGAATTTCTGCTTTATCAAATTTCACGCGCATTAGGTCTTACCCAGCAGTGGCCAGTAGTAATTGTTGGTATCGGAAATCTTGGCCATGCACTTGCTGGTTACCAAGGATTCGCATCACGTGGATTTAACATCGTTGGTCTATTTGATTCAGATAACTCTCGTGTTGGCGAAAAAGTTTCAGTAGCTGGAAATTCTTTGATTGTTAGCTCATTAAACGATTTACCAAAAGTTGTTCGAATGAGTGGAGCATCGATTGGGGTTATTGCAACACCAGAAAATTCGGCGCAAGAAGTTTGTGATGTGCTGGTTGCTAACGGAGTAACCAGCATTCTTAATTTCGCCCCAGTACTTCTTGATGTTCCAGCTGGCGTTGATGTACGCCGGGTTGACTTAGCAACAGAACTACAGATTTTGGCATTCCACGAGCAACGCAAGTCTCAACTTGTGTTATCTGAATCGAATGCTGGATAGCGATGACTGAACAACTAGCTAACGACATCGCTGAAAAAAATCTTGCGGACAGCGAGATTACCGAAACGAACAAGGTAGGTATCGGAATGGCATCACCGGCTACTGCAGCTGTTGGAGTCTCATTTGTAGTCGCGGGCCCCGGCGACGCTGATTTATTGACGGTGCGAGCGCACCGGCTTTTAAGTCAGGCGGATGTGGTTTTGGTTGATCCTGATTTAGTTCCATTGGCAGAAAAAGTCTCTGCTGGGCAAGTATTAATTACTATCGATGCCAACGGTGTTCCTATGTCATTGGCGGCACGAACAAAAGCAATCTGTGATGCAAACAAAATTGGTCAGCAGGTAGTTCGATTATTATCTGGCGACCCAATTCTTGATGGCCGGTTAGCTCTCGAAACAGCTGCGCTCGCAGACGCCGATTTAAATTTTGAAGTTGCCGCTGGTGTCTCAACACTCACTGCAGTTCCTGCACATCTAGGAATGTCGTTAACTGGTGGACGCACTCGCGAAGTACGAATTCTTGATGCTGATGTACCAGGTATCAATTGGACCGTTCATACTGATCCGTTTGTGACCTTAGTTGTACACAATGCAGCTGATCGCGCAGCCGAAATTAGTAAGTCATTAATTAAAGCTGGCCGTGACGCATCAACACCAGTTTCAATAATTCGAGATGGTGCAACTGTTGAACAACGCTCACTTCATTCCACACTTGAGCAACTTCCGGCTGCCGTTAAATTATCAAAACAGTCCGGACAAGGATTAGTAATAATCGGCGAAGCTGCCGGTGAAAGAACTTCTTGGTATGAAAATCGTCCGCTACACGGTTGGCGAGTACTTGTACCTAAAACAAAAGATTCAACAGTTGATCTTTGCGAACGACTAGTTACTTTTGGTGCAGTGCCATTTGAAGTGCCGACTATGTCTGTTGAACCTCCACGCACTCCACAACAAATGGAACGTGCAGTTCACGGTTTAGTCTCAGGAAGATATGAATGGGTTGCGTTTACCAGTGTTAATGCAGTTAGAGCGATTCGGGAACGATTTGCCGAGTACGGCCTTGATGCAAGATCACTTTCTGGAATTCGAATTGCAGCAATTGGCGCTGACACAGTTGATGCACTAATCGCAATGGGTGTTCGGCCAGATTTAGTTCCAGTCGAAGAACAAACAACTGCAGCACTACTTGATGAGTGGCCAGAGTTTGATGAATTAGTTGATCCAATTAATCGAATCTTTTTACCGCGGGCAGACATTGCTACCGACACACTTGTTGCTGGTTTGACTGCACTTGGCTGGGAAGTCGAAGACGTAACTGCATTCCGCACGGTACGTGCTGCGCCACCTGCTGTCGAAACTCGCGAAGCCATTAAGAGTGGTGGCTTCGATGCAGTGGTGTTTACCTCAAGCAGCACTGTTCGAAACT
Organism: uncultured Bifidobacterium sp.; assembly: GCA_964456135.1. GTDB lineage: Bacteria > Actinomycetota > Actinomycetes > S36-B12 > UBA5976 > UBA5976. The sequence goes on along the minus strand of CAYVZD010000013.1, from coordinate 26,103 downwards.
TAGTTGGAATTGCAGGTAAACCACATCCAGCAAGCATCATCGCTTGTATTGGTCCAGCGACAGCAAAGACTGCACAAGAACACGGATTACGCGTCGATGTACTTCCTGAAGATGCTTCAATTCACGCATTAACTCAAGCACTAGCTGCACATGGTTATGCGCTGCGAGAAGAAGCCGCCAAAGCTGGAGTCGTTGGCTGGCGTCCATCCCGCAAGCGTTCTGCGTCTCGACGTCGAGCGACATAATCATGAGTTCCCACATGAGAACCACAGTTCACTTGCTGCGTCATGGGGAAGTTCATAATCCTGAAAAGGTTCTTTACGGTCGGTTACCCGGTTATGTTCTTTCCGACTTAGGTCATGAGATGGCAAAACGAGCCAGTGTTGCGCTAGCCGATCGAGACGTTGCTGCTGTAATTAGTTCACCGCTAGAGCGCGCACAACAAACGGCAACTCCGGTAGCGCAGGTTCACAAGTTAGATATCTTGCTTGATGACAATTTAATTGAAGCCGAAAATGTTTTTGAAGGACAGCGGGTATCAGTTGGCGATGGAGTACTTCGGCAGCCGCGAGCCTGGAAACATCTTTACAATCCGGTAAAACCTTCATGGGGTGAACCTTACAAAGTTGTAGCAAATCGAATGCGCAAAGCTGTTACTAAAGCCCGAGAGCTTGCCCCTGGTCGCGAAGTTGTACTTGTTAGCCATCAGTTACCAATTTGGATAAGTCGCTTAGATTTTGAGGGGCGTCGTTTTGTACATGATCCCCGCCGCCGGCAGTGTAATTTGGCCTCGCTGACTTCACTAGTTTTCGACTATAATGAATTAACTGCAGTTTTATACACCGAACCTTCTGCAGACTTAATTGTTAGAGCGAGCAAAATTGCTGGTGCGTAAATTATTTATCGCATTGTTAGTTACTCCCTTTTTAGTTGCTTGCTCTAGTTCAGATGGTTCGATTGCTGGAAGCGAGACTAGTTTTGTTGCTGGTGACGGCACCATGACTTTAGTTCCGGTAGCAGATCGAGAAAACCCAGTCGAATTATCTGGAATAACTCTTGAAGGTCAACCACTTGATATCGCTCAGTTTCGAGGTCAAGTCGTTGTCGTGAATGTTTGGGCCAGCTGGTGTTCACCTTGTCGTGCTGAGGCAGATGAACTTGCGAACTTGGCAAAAGAATTTTCTAATGAAAGTGTGCAGTTTGTCGGATTGAATACGCGAGATAGTTTGCCGTCAGCTATTGCATTTAATAAAAGATTTGCAACTGGATTTCCTTCAATACAAGACAAAGAAGGCGAATTAACTCTGGCTTTTGGAAAACTTGGTCCGGCTGCAACCCCAACCACCATTGTGTTGGATAAATCAGGAAAACCTGCTGGACGAATTTTGGGAGTCATTACTGAAGCTCAATTGCGCGGTTTAGTCAAAGCAATTCTTGAGGAAACTTAGTCATGCAACTAGTTTCGGGCGTAGCAGAAATAGTTAACAGTGGTTCTTTATTGCTGGCTATTCCATTGGCTTTTGCAGCAGGCGTAATTTCATTTCTGTCACCATGTGTATTGCCGTTAGTACCCGGTTATCTTTCCTATTCAGCCGGCATCGCTGGCGCTCGAGCAAATTCGAAACGCACCAAGTTAACTCGTTCGCGATCTTTTTGGGGAACTCTTCTTTTCGTCCTTGGTTTTTCAATTGTCTTTGTATCTTTTGGCGCACTATTCGGTGCAGCTGGACAATTTTTTATTGCAAACCAAAAAATTATTCAGACTTTAAGCGGAGTATTAATAATCGTTATGGGTCTGGGTTTTCTTGGATTCATTCCGTTGTTACAACGTGAAGTGAGATTACATCGAGTGCCTACCGGAACTTTGGTCGGGGCATTAATCATGGGCGTAACTTTTGGCATCGGCTGGACTCCGTGTATTGGTCCAACTCTTGCTGCAGTCCAAAGTTTGGCTTTTTCAGAAGCCAATGCACAGAGCGGTGCATTACTTAGTGCAGCATTTTCATTTGGTCTTGGTTTGCCATTTATGATGATTGGCTTGATGTTAGAGCGCGGTGTTAAAGCGGTCAGCGCATTGCGCAAACATTCAAAGTTGATCATGCAAATCGGAGGCGGATTACTTTTAGCAATTGGCTTATTGCTTGTCACTGGATTATGGAATGAATTAACCATCTTGTTACGCGTCTGGGCGAGTAATTGGACTGGATGGTTGTTATGAAACTAGTTAATAACTTCCGCTGGATTTGGCGTCAACTGACGAGTATGCGAACAGCGTTAATTTTGCTTTTCTTACTTGCATTAGCAAGTGTTCCTGGCTCGATTTTTCCGCAACGTGGGACTTCTCCGTTACGCGTAAAACAGTTTTTACGCGATAACCCTGAGCTTGGTGCGATTCTCGATCGCTTCTACATGTTTGATGTATTTGCATCGCCATGGTTTGGCGCAATTTACCTTCTTTTATTTATTTCTTTAGCTGGCTGTGTAATCCCTAGAGTCAAAGTTCATTGGGATGAAATTCGAAGCTTGCCACCTGAGGCGCCAAAGAATTTAAATCGGCTGCCGGTTTATGAATCTTTCGAAGTGAGTAAATCAAAAATGGATTTACTTGACCAAACTGAAACCTCATGGCAAAAAGCAGGTTGGCGGGTACGCCGTGGTGAAGATTGGATTTCAGCCGAACGTGGCTATTCACGTGAAACTGGAAATTTACTTTTTCACTTGGCGCTGCTTGTAGTTTTAGTTGCAGTTGGTTTTGGTAGCGCCACAGGTTACCGCGGGACGGTAATTGTTAAAGAGGGTGCTGGCTTTGCAAATAATGTGACTCAATACGACACGTTTACCCCAGGACGAAATTTTGATTCAGCTGATTTACCGCCATTTTCATTTAAGTTAATTAATTTCGAAGCTGATTTTCAACGCGGCGGAATGCAAAATGGTGCCTCACGTATGTTTTTGGCAGACGTAACTTATAAAGAAAATTTAACCAGTCAGGAAAAACAAACTCGAATCGAAGTTAATGAACCGCTACGAATAGATGGCTCAGCTATTTATTTAGTTGGACATGGATATGCATCAGAGTTTGTAATAAAGAATTCAGCTGGTGAAATTATTTGGCAAGATACCGCGGTATTCTTGCCGCAAGATTCTGCTTTTACTTCAACTGGAGTTATCAAGATTCCTGATACAACGCCACAGTTAGGTATCCAAGGTTTCTTTTTACCAACAGTAACTACTGATTTTTCAAATGGACCAATTTCAACATTTCCTGCGCCGGATGATCCAGCCGCCTACTTAAGTCTTTGGGTAGGCGATCTTGGTTTAGATACTGGAGCGCCACAAAGTGTTTATCGATTGGACACCGCGAAAATGCAACGTGTTGGAATCGAAGAATTAAAACCAGGTGAAACTTGGCAGTTACCACAGGGATACGGAACTTTAGAATTTGTTGGCTTCAATAGATGGGCAACATTTTCGATTTCGGCTGACAGCGGGAAAGTTCCGGCACTTTTAGCTTCAATACTTGCCATCGTTGGTTTAACCATGTCATTACTCATTCCGCGTCGTCGGGTTTGGCTTCGCGTAAGCAGTACTTCGCAGTCTGAAGTAACCCTTTGCGAAGTTGCTGGGCTTGCAAAAACAGAGGCTCCCGGACTTCGAGATGAAGTTTCGAAATTAACAATTAGAGTTAAAGAATAAGAATGCGAAACCAGGGGACTAGATGTCAGTAAACGAAACGCTTGCGCAGGCTAGTGATCTATTGGTCTACAGTTCGATGGTTACTTTGACCATCGCAATGGTGGCCTACAGCGTGGCGCTTGCTAAAGGTCGACGACTTGAATCAATTCAAGATTCAGCGATTCGCACCACTTCAGTTTCGGCGACAGCGCGGCTGGGTTCAACATTGACTTTAGAAAGTCCATCGGTTTCCACATCAGTTGAATCAGGGGCCGGAAGGCGTGCTGGAAATATAGGTATGTCGTTAATGTGGTTAACCACTTTGCTACTTGGTGGCGCATTAATCACTCGAGGGATCTCTGCAAAACGTTTGCCTTGGGGCAACATGTACGAGTTTTCTTTAGCTGCTGGTTTTGCAGTTGTTGCCGCATATTGTTTTCTTTCGTTAAAGCGTGATCTTCGCTGGCTTGGACTTTTTATCAGTATTCCTGTGCTGTTAGATCTCGGTTTAGCCGTCACCGTGCTTTACACCGAAAGTGCACCGCTTGTTCCAGCGCTACGTTCCTATTGGTTAGCAATTCACGTTACCGCGGCGATAGTTTGCGTAGGTGCTTTTACAGTTGGCGCTGCGTTGGCAACTCTTTATTTAATTGCCGAAAATGCTGAGTCGCGGGCAGCAATGAATGGTGCAGCGAAACGAATTGATGGAATTGCAAATCGGTTACCAAGTTCTGATCGACTAGATCTTATGTCTTACCGAATTCACGCGTTTATGTTCCCGATCTGGACATTCTCAGTAATCGCTGGTGCAATTTGGGCAGAAGCTGCGTGGGGACGTTACTGGGGTTGGGATCCAAAAGAAACTTGGGCATTTATCACGTGGGTAATTTATGCAGCATATTTACATGCTCGAGCAACTGCAGGCTGGCGTGGTCGTAAGGCTGCGTATGTTGCAATCGCTGGCTACTTAACTATTTTGTTTAACTACTTCGTGGTAAATATTTTCATTCAAGGTTTGCACTCGTACGCTGGAATTTAAATTAAGAAAAGCTAATTGAGATACTGCTAATTACTGCAAAAACAAGTAGTAATCGACCAGTAAATGTTAAAACTGGAATTAGTTCGTAGCCAGTTTTACCAGTTTGAATTAAATGCAGTGGGTAGCGCGCTGAAAGAATTGCGAACAAACTTACGTATGCATACATTGGCCCGTCACCTCGAAAAGTCGAGATCACTGGCATAAAAAATGCAATTGCAATAAAAGCCTTATACAACTCGCGAGTCCATCGATCGCCAAGTCGAACAGCTAAAGTTTTTTTCCCACTTTGTGAGTCGGTTTCGATGTCTCGCAAGTTATTGGCGACCAAAATGGCAGCTGAGAGCGCTCCACATGAAATTCCATAAAGCAGCGAAGTCAACGAAAAACTGCCAGTTTGTGCGCTGGTTGTTCCCATTACGGCAACTAAACCAAAGAAAATGAAAACAAATAGCTCACCAAAGCCCAAATAGCCGTATGGATTTTTTCCGCCGGTATAAAACCAGGCTGCTCCCACGGCAGCGATGCCGATTGGGAGTAACACCCAAAGTCCACTTAATGCCACCATAATCAGGCCGGCACCAGCAGCAATTGCAAATGAAAGGAAAGCAGCATTTTTTACTTGGTGCGCAGGAACTAAACCTTGACCAACTAATCGAATCGGACCAACTCGATCATCATCTGTGCCGCGAATCCCATCGCTGTAGTCATTTGCGTAATTAACACCGACCTGTAAACCAAGTGCCACAATGAGCGCGCAAAATGCAATTATTAAATCAAGTCCACCTTCATATTTGGCAATTGCGGTACCGATTAATACTGGTGATATAGCCGCGGGAAGTGTCAGAGGTCGTGCTCCTTGAATCCATTGTTCGCGGGTAGCCATCTACTTTCCAACTCCTGGGTGGGATATTTTTCCTGAAGATATTTCTTCACTGGCTTGCAATCGTAACGTCAATCGATCAATTTTTCCTGAATCGAGCATCGGAAGTTGATCCACAAATTGAATAGTTCTAGGTGTAGCTGCGCGACCAATTCGTTCCATCACGGTGCTCTTTAATGTTTCAGTTAAATCTTTTTGGTTGATTGTTAAATCACGTAATGTCACATACGCCATCGGGATTGAGCCCCATAAATCATCGGCTATGTCTATCACTGCAACATCTGAAATAGCTGGATGATGCCGAAGCAATGCCTCAACTGCAGATAGCGAAACATTTGTGCCGCCCACCTGGACCACATCATCAAGTCGACCCAACACATGCAGCAAATTGCCAGAATCTAATTTGCCAACATCATGGGTAATTAATTTATTTTCAATGAAAGCAACGGCGGCTAAGTCTGGGCGCAACCTATAGCCAGAGGCGATAACCGGTCCGGCAATCGAAATACGTCCAGGTTCAACATCATCTTTAGTTCCAAGTGAAATAGTTACTCCACTTAATGGTTTTCCATCAAATACACACCCGCCACAAGTTTCAGTCATGCCGTAGGAAATAACTACGTTAACGCCAAGCTCACGTAGTCGATTGAGCATCGGTTGTGGCGTAGCAGTGCCGCCACTTAAAACCAATTGGTAAGCCTGTAATGCTTCAATACCCACTGAACCTGAATCAAGCAATCGGCCAATTTGCGTTGGCACAAGTGATACAGCTAATGGCCGACCATCTTTTTTACTTTCTCTAACTGCATTTGCAGTTGTTACGGAAAAAGTTGCTGCGTCAAATGTTCGAGCCCCACCTATAGATGGATCAACTACGTAAGGGTTTCCGTTTAGTGAAGCGCGAGCTAAAACCATAATGCCGGCAATGCGATGTGCGGGCACAGACATTACCCAACGAAAGTCGCTACCAAAACGATCTGCAAATGCTGTTACTGAAGCAAAAATTGAGTTTGCAGTTAGAAGAACTCCACGCGGATTTCCAGTTGACCCAGAAGTCGCACAAACAACTGCAATGTCATTTGCCTCTAGCGGATAGTCATCATCGCTAGGTTTGATCGCTTCAGTTAAAAGATTCACCAACCCTGTTGGCGCCGTTGGCATTGGGGCAATCGCCGGACCGGTTCCGTTAAGTGCGGAAGTTAATAGCGGTGCAAGCCGACTCACCCCACCTGCACCTGGCGGAATTTGAACCGCAACAAGTGATCTGGGCTTGGCGAAATCGCTGGATATGTCAGATTGCATCATTATGACTAGCCTAGAGCGAGAACGAAAACATCAATCAAAAAGCACAGGTAAAAGGACCTTAAATGGATACCCGCAACAAGTATGTTCTACCCCCAGTTGTTGCTGATGATAGTCCAGCAAAATCTGACCCAAGCTACTCATCAATCAGACTGGCTTGTGATTGGAAATCAATTGGTGAATACCAAGATATAAAACTCGAAGTATCAACTGGTAGTGACTCTGGAATTGCAAAAATCACCATTAATCGTCCAGAGAAACGAAATGCTTTTAGACCTCAAACGGTAAAAGAATTAATTGATGCATTTGATGTAGTTCGTGATGATCCAAGTGTTGGAGTCGTAATTTTGACTGGCCAAGGCGACTGGGCTTTTTGTAGCGGTGGCGATCAAATGATACGTGGTGATGACGGCTACATCGGAGATGACGAGATTGCTCAGGCTGGCGTTGGACGGCTGAACGTACTTGATTTACAAATTGCGATAAGAAGAATTCCTAAACCTGTTATTGCAATGGTTGCTGGCTATTCAATTGGTGGTGGTCACGTTCTGCATGTGGTTTGTGATTTAACTATTGCTGCAGAAAATGCTCGCTTTGGCCAAACTGGACCAAAAGTTGGTTCATTCGATGGTGGGTATGGTTCTGGTTTATTAGCTCGACACATTGGACAAAAGAGAGCGCGCGAAATTTGGTACACCTGCCGTCAATATGGTGCAGAGCAAGCGTATGACTGGGGATTGGTTAACCAAGTAGTTCCGTTGGTTGATCTTGAACATGAAACAGTCAAATGGTGCAAAGAAATGTTAGAACTTTCACCACTTGCACTTCGCATGCTAAAAGCCAGCCACAATGCTGCAGATGATGGCTTAGCTGGAGTTCAGCAACTTGCTGGAGATGCGACTTTGCTTTTCTACATGACTGAAGAAGCACAAGAAGGCCGAAATGCATATAAAGAAAAACGTCGGCCAAACTTTAAAAAATTTCCAAAACGTCCGTAGTTAAGTTGATTTTGGATGTCAATTGAAAATCTAGCGAATGAAGCTAAAGCATTCGCTTTGCCGTTAACTAATCGGTTTAGATCAATTGATGTTCGATACGGTTTAGTTTTTGCAGGTAGTGCTGGTTGGGCAGAATTTGCACCGTTTGATGAATATGACGATGAAATTTCTGGTCGGTGGCTCGCTGGTGCACTCGAACAAGCTTTTGATGATTTTCCAGATCGAGTCAGAGATTTTGCTCCAGTCAATGCAATCATCCCGGTAGTTCCCGCAGCCAATGCAGCCGCGCTAGCCTTCAAAGCGGTTGTCGAATATGGAATGACTACGTTGAAGGTAAAAGTTGCGCAATCCGGTCAGAGCGCAACTGATGACTTAGCTAGGCTTTCTGCAATTCGTGCACAATTAAATGATTTAGCAGTATCTCCGATAAACATTCGCATTGATGTAAATGGAGCTTGGAATGTTCAAGAAGCAATCGAGTTAATTCCGAAATATGAATTGGCTGCTGGTGGATTAGAGTACGTTGAACAGCCTTGTACAACTTTGGCGCAATGCGCTCAAGTTAAGGCCCAAACTTCAGTCAAAATCGCGATCGACGAAGGATTGAGATTAGCAAAACAAATTGATCCTGCAGCGATCAGAAATAGTGCAGATGTACTTATCGTTAAATCCCTTCCACAAGGTGGAGTAAAAAATTCGCTTCAAGCTATTTCGCAAATAGGTCTACCCGTAGTTGTTAGTGGCAGCCTAGACACATCAATAGGTCTAGTGAGCGGCTTAGCTTTAGCCTGTAGCGTTTCCGATTTAGCCGGAGCATGTGGGCTTGGAACCGGACTCCTATTTGAAAAAGACCTTGTAAATCCAAAAACTTTGCCGCGTGACGGTGTGCTTTATTTCTCAAAACCAAGTCCAGATCCTGACCTACTTGGTGAGGCAAACCAAGCTTTAGATCAAAGTGTTCAAAAGGCTTGGCAAGAACGTATGGTTAGAGCCTGGCGTGCAAGTGGCAATAGGTTAGTTTCCGAAAAAGTGAAACAGGCGGTGGAAAATTGGTAAATCCATCGACTGAACTTGCGCTAGATATTTCTAAGTCCATGTTGTCTTGTGGCGTCACAGATGTTGTTGTTTGCCCTGGATCACGATCCGCTCCACTTGCGTGGCAAATGGCCCAGTTGGCTAGTCAAGGAAAAATAAATCTTCATACCCGAATCGATGAACGTGAAGCAGGATTTCTTGCACTAGGTATTGCAAAAGCGACAAAGCGACCAGTACCTGTAGTCGTAACTTCCGGGACTGCTGTTGCGAACCTTTTACCCGCTGTTGTTGAAGCTCATCACAGTGGAATTCCTCTTGTGGTGTTGAGTGCAGATCGCCCAGCAGCGGTGCGTGGAAACAGTGCGCCGCAAACGACAAATCAAGTTGGTATTTTTAACTCGTTTGTTAAGGCGCAGGTTGATACTGCACTTCCCACCTCAGAGATACTTGCCGCGATTAAGAATTCACTTATTTCGCATCCTGGTCCAGTGCACATAAACGCACAATTTGATATGCCATTAATGCCGGATGATCCTGAAATTGAATTCGGTGACGTGAACCAAATTCAGATCGCCGAAGAACCACAACAAAAATTGAATTTGGAATTACCAAGCAAAGGCTTACTCGTAATTGGCGACTTGCCAGATGGAACCCATGTTCAAGAGCTGATCGACTTAGCTCAAGATTGTGGCTACCCAATTATTTGGGAGCCGACGGCGCAAGTTTTGCGCAGCGAAAACACTATTAGTCATGGCGCACTACTTTTACAAAGTGGCAAATTGCCAAAACCAGAAGTAGTAATTTCGGCTGGGTTAGTTGGTTTATCGAGACCAGTTTTAAATGTTTTGAAAGAAGCACCGCAACATTTCGCGATACATTTACCGGCAACTGGTGCACAATTACCAAATCCAGTTTTGAGTGCTAAACAAATTCTCTCAACTGTCCCTGTTGTAAGTACATCAGTCGACAAAACTTGGCTAGCAACTTGGCAACAAGCTTCTCTTGTGGCAAGTGAAGCAATTACAAAAAAATTAAATTTAGAGACACTAACTGGACCAAGTGCAGCAATAACACTTTGGAACTATGTTCCAGCGAAAAGTTCATTGTTCATCTCTTCATCGTGGCCAGCCCGGCACATTGAAAGTTATGCTTCTGCTCGCGCAGACATAAGCACTTTTGGCAATCGTGGAGTCAATGGAATTGACGGATTGATCTCAACAGCCATTGGGGTTGCGCTTACCCAGCCAAATCGCACCTATTTACTAATCGGGGATATTGCTTATCTACATGGAGTAGGTGGATTAAACATCTCTGCCGCAAATAAAAATCCGAATTTAACTGTTGTTGTTTTGGATAACGATGGAAGCGGAATATTTAGTCAACTTGAACAAGGAGCAGCAAAGTATCAGAAGCACTTCGAAAGAATTTTTGGTACTCCGCATGGAAAAGATTTGTGGGTTATTGCCGAAAGTCTTGGTGTACCAGCCACGAGAGTGACAACTAAGTCAGAGTTAGTGAAAGCACTTAGGCTTTCAGATCAAATCCCTGGAATGCATGTGGTTGTATGCAGTACTGGGTCGCGTGAAAACGAACAAGAATTAATCGCGCAAATAAGTGCTGAAGTTACTGGCTCAATTTAAATCCTGAATTTGTCAGGTAAATCAACTAATGTTGCATTAATCAAAATTCTGGAGACGTAACTAAAGTGGCCGATAAGTTTTTAAAAGTTGAAGTTGAGCAACCTGAGAACGCAAAGTTGCCTAAACGGGTTTCATTTTCCCAAATGTCGTTGTTTCAACAGTGCGGTTTGAAATATTTCTTTTCCTATATTGATAACTGGCGAGAGCCACCAACTGCAGCCTTAGCAGCTGGTTCGATCACGCACGATGTTGTCGAACGACTTTATCGACTGCCAAATGAGGAAAGAACTCTAGCCAAAGCAATAGAAATACTGCGCGAATACGGGCCAAAATTTCTGGCCCAGCCGGAATATCAGAAATTTGCTGATGATGTGAACATGAAACATTCAGTGCGCGAGGCAGTCGAGAATTTATTTACGGTCGAAGATCCAAAGGCTTTAGTAGTACAGCCTGAACATTTAGAAATGGAACTTAACGTTGACATCAATGGCGTTAACTTTTTTGGCAAAGTTGATCGATTCACTCAAGATGGAGCCAATCGAGTCACTGACTATAAAACTGGGAAGAGTCCTGGAAAATTTATTGATGGAAAATTAGCACAGCCATACCTGTATGCACTTGGGTACAAATTACAACACGATATTGACGTTGATGAAGTTGAACTTATTTATTTAAATGCCAAAGAAGTAATTCGACGTCCAGCCGATTGGGGTCAAGTAACAAAAGTTGGCGAAGACTTAGCAACAATGCGAAGTCAAAGTGAAGTAAGCCTAAATGAGTCGCTATGGGACGCTAAAGTTACCAAGTTGTGTGATTACTGTTCATTTCAAGAAGTTTGTAAAGCCCGTAACCCTGATGCGCCTCTTCCAGGAAGCCTTAAGAGTGATGAAAAGCTTTACAGTATCGGTCTAATTCAAAAATAATTTTTAGTTAGCTAGTTTAGTTAATCCATCTTTAAGGACAGTTAAAAACAAGTCCACGTCATCTTTAGTGATGACAAGGGGTGGTTTAATTTTTAGCACGTTATTTGCTGGTCCGTCGCTTGATAAAAAGACACCCTCATTTTTTGCATATTCAATTAAGTCAGCGGTCAATTTAGTTGCTGGATTCTGGGTTTGTTGATCGAGCACAAATTCAACACCAATAAATAATCCACTTCCACGAACGTCTCCGATAACCGGTAAAGATTTACTCAACTGGCGCACACTATCCATTAGGTAGTTACCTAAATGATTTGCATTGGCTTGTAATGCTTGGTCCGCAACTACATCTAAAACTGCTTGACCAATCGCAGCAGAAACAGGGTTACCACCAAAAGTATTGAAGTACTCCATGCCAGTTAAAAAGGAATGCGCAATTTCAGGAGTCGTAACTACTGCAGCGAGTGGATGTCCGTTACCTATTGGTTTGCCGATTGTTACGATGTCTGGCACTACACCGTGTAATTCAAAACCCCAGAAATATTCACCGACTCGGCCCATTCCAATTTGAACTTCGTCAGCAATGCACACGCCTCCTGCAGCGCGCGCTTGCTGATAAGCCAGCGGCAAAAAGCCTGGTGCCAAGGTAATTTGCCCAGCAGTACTAATAATTGACTCACTGATGAATGCACATAGAGGTTGATTTAAGTCAGCTAATTGAGTGGCAAATTCGTTTGCGTATTTTTCGCCACTACCTTCACCACGATGAATACCTTTGTAACTATCGGGTGTTGGCACAACTCGAACATGATCTGGTCGACCAAGTCCACCTTTACCAAAAAATTTGTAAGGACTTATATCAATAATGCTGGTGACATGTCCGTGGTAAGCGTGATCTAAAACGATCATGCCCTTTGCTTTTGTATGTGCCTGTGCAAGTCGTAGTGCTAGGTCATTAGCTTCTGATCCACTATTAACAAAAAAGACAACATTTAATGGATCAGGCATTGTGCTGGCTAATGCTCTGGCATATTCAATTGCGTTTTGATTCAAGTAACGCGTATTTGTATTAAGTGTGGCCATTTGCTTACTGCCGGCCTCGACTACTCGAGGATGACAATGTCCAACATGTGCGACGTTATTAACTAAATCTAAGTAAGGTTTTCCAGCTGTGTCATAAAGATAAGCTCCGCGTCCAGAAACAATTTCTAGCGGTTTCTTGAAATTTAAACTCAGTGCTCGAGACATGACAACTTGACGCTCAGTTACTAGAAGTTCCTTTGGCAATTTAGTGTGCGCGTCAGTACCTTGTTCAATACGTAAAACTAGATTCGGATTTGGTGAAATACTTCGCCAAACAGGTAATTCAATTAATGGTGCAACACCATAAACATCAAGTCCCATGCCACAAAGATCAGTTAGCAATTGAAAGTGTGTATGTGGCGGCCAACCTACATTTTCGTGCTCTTCGCCCATTGTGGCGATTAAGTCACCAGCGGAAACTTTTTTGCCAATGTAAAGGTTGTCCAAGGACGGTCTTGATAGGTGTCCGTACAAAGTAAAAAATGAAATTCCAGTATCGGTCTGATGACGCAAAATAATTACTGGTCCGTAATCTAAATAAACGTTATTGTCATTGAAATACTCAACGACACCATCAAGTGCCGCAAAAACTGGTGTTCCAGCCGGGGCAAATAAATCAACACCCAAGTGCACACTTCGTTGTGCTGGGCTATCTACTGAAAAAGCTTCCCCTTGATAGACCAGGCGATTTTCGCAGTAGTGACCGATCGCAAGTTGTGCACCGGACTCATTCATTAAATTGAAAATCTGTGAAGTTTCTCGAGGGATGTCAGGATTGTCGCTTGACCAATCCAGCCAAATTTTCTTTACCTCTTTAAGTGGGGGCATCACAATATCAGCAATTGTTGCTCGACCACTTTGTAAATACTGTCTAACTAAGCGGCTGTTTGGATTTGCCTCAAATCCACACGCGCTACGCAGGCGAAACCAAGCCAAGTTTGGGTCAGTGTTATTGAGCGCAGAAATGAGTTGATTAAACAAACTTTGACTAATTAATAAGTATTCGTTTTCGGGTTGTTGTGCGCTTTGAATTGCTGCCATCACAATACTTGTAGCAACACGTAATTTAATTAACCCGAACACCAGTTCTAATTCCACTTGGGTTAGCGGATTTGTTAAGTTGTATCCGCGAATTACTGGAAGAACATCTCGAACGGGATCGCTTAAATCAGTTATTACATACGCACAAGCTACAGCCAAGCCACAAACCCTTGGCGCATAAATAACATCACCAAAATCTATTAATGCATTTACTAAATCTTGATCGACAACAATGTTGTTGTCATTTGCATCGTTATGAATTAACTGGCTATTTAGTTTGTTTAATTTTGGGAACACTTCGTTTATTGCATAATCGAAAGCCTGTTTTACTTCTCGGCGGAGATGCTCATCAGAAATTAAATCTATTTTTTCAATCAGACTTGCAGCTTGAAGTGCGTTCCACCCAAAAGGCCGCGTTAATGTTTCAAGGTATGGCGAGACATCAAATTCCACCAATTTTTTATCAACGAGCGCAACTGCACTACCCAGCGATTGTTTAAGTTGTTCTGATTTCTCACTTTGTGAAAATAGATTTCCCTGCGCCCAAGTTAGTAATCGCCCAATTTTTCCATCTGGTAAATCAATAATTGAGTTTCCTGAAAGCGCCGGAAGCGGAGTTGGTTGTGCAAGTTCTGAAACATTACTGACTAAACTCAGAATCTTTTGCTGTAGAGCAATAAATTCGCGTTCTGCTGCATTATGAATTTTAAAAATGTAGGAATTTTGGGAAGTTGTAATTTTGTAGTTCAGGTCGCGCTCGCCAGGAAGTTGAGATACCTCACCGTCGATTCCGTAATTATCTTTAATAAGTTGCGCAATCTGCATACTTTTATGTTGCCAGACTGGTTTAAGTATCTGCCCAGCGCCGCCAACTTTTGGCTTTATCTCTACACTTACGAGTATGCGTAACTCTCGTTATCGATATACCCGGCTAGTGATGGCATTGGATTCAGTTGGAACTTTCGTATTTGGCGCTTTGCTCCTAGTAACACCGGATGTATCCCTAGAATTTCTTGGATTTGGCACAACTGAAGTCGAGATTTGGTTTGCCAGATTCATCGGCTTACTTTCACTTACTTACGCAATTTTACTGTCGACCACATCTCGCCATGTTGAGGATAAATATTTTCAACGAGCAACCTGGGCATTAATTGGTGTTAACGCAATTTCAGCAATGTCGATTTACGGGGCTCCAGGACAAATGACAACTGGTCGCGAAGTTAGCACCGTTATATTCGCGCTTGTGTCTTTCTTATTCTTAGTTACTCTGCCAATCAAACCAATAGGGTATAAAGAAAAGTAAAAAAATTCATGAGCGTTTTAGACGAATTCGATTTACAAAATCCAGATTTGGTTGCTAATCCATATCCGGTATTCGCCGAATTACGTAAACCAAAAGAATTACTTTGGAGTGACCGACTAAATATTTGGTTAGCTCCAACGTATGAGTTAGCCAACACAACTTTGCGTACAAGAACGCTTGGCCGCATTTATGAAGATCGGCTTCCACAAAATGAGTGGGAAGTATTTAACTGGTTGCATTCAGATTCAATTTTGGATAGCGAACCGCCAAAGCACACCCGCCTTCGAGCCCTCGTTCAAAAGGCATTTACCCCAGGACGCATCGAGTCAATGCGACCTAATGTCGAAAAGTTATGTGCTCAACTTCTCGATGAAGCCCAGGCAAAACTTTCTACTCAAGGCCACTTCGACGTTTTAGCTGATTACGCAGAACCGTTGCCAGTTTTAGTAATTGCCGATTTATTGGGAGTACCCAGAGATGTTGCGCCAGATCTACGTCGGTGGTCTCAAGACATTGTAAAAATGTATGAGTTTTCCAGAACACGTGAGCAAGAGTTGGCTGCACAAAAAGCTGGATTTGAATTTAGTCAATATATTTCTGCACTGGCAAAAGATCGTAAACAAAATCCGCAAAATGACTTAATAACAGCACTTGTCGAAGTTGAAGAACAGGGCGAAAAACTAAATGAGCATGAGTTAATTGCCATGTGCGTTTTGTTATTGAACGCTGGTCATGAAGCTTCAGTAAATGGGTTTGGAAACGGGATGGTTGCCTTGTTTAATCACCCTGTGCAACTGGCACAATTAAGTGCGAATCCAAGAGAACTAAGTGGAACTGCGTTAGAAGAAATGCTGCGATTTGATTCGCCACTTCATTTGTTTGAGCGAACCGCTACGGCTGATACCCAAATTGGTTCAATAACTGTCAAAGCTGGAGAAAAAGTCGGTGCGATGCTTGGCAGTGCAAATAGAGATGAAGACGTTTTTGTTGATGCCCAAACTTTTGACATAAAACGAACACCTAATTCGCACATTGCTTTTGGCGCTGGAATTCACTTCTGTATTGGAGCCCCACTAGCCAGGCTTGAAATGAGTATTTCGTTGCCGCTGTTATTTGAAAGATTCCCGAATTTAAAACTTGCTGGTGAACCTCAACAAAGACCAACATTCGTGCTTAGGGGTTACGAAACTATTCCGGTGACAAGTAATTAACAATTAATTTTCTAGTGCACTGCGCATTGCACTAAATTTTGAATTTGATTCTGCAACTTCGGCTTCACTAGTTGAACCTGCGACAATCCCACATCCTGCAAACAGCCTCAATCTGGTTTTATTAACATCAAGAATTTCTGCACAACGAAGTGCGATTCCCATTTCACCGTCGCCAGATTTATTCATCCAACCAATTGGAGCCGAGTAGCGTCCACGATCCATACTTTCCAATTCTTTAATTAAACTTGCAGCGCGTTCAGTCGGAGTTCCACACACAGCCGCAGTCGGATGGAGTGATGCAGCAAGTGCTAATACTGGTGCACCGTCTACTAATTGCCCAGTGATGTCAGTACCAAGATGTTGCACATTCGCTAATTGCAAAATAAATGGTTTTGCGGGTACGTCTAGGTCAATACAGTGTGAAGCAAGTGCAGCAGCAACTGAATTCACCGCATACTCATGTTCTTCTAAATCTTTATCACTACCAAGAAGCCTGGCAGCTAATTCGTAGTCTCGAACTTCGTCGCTACTTCGACGAACAGTTCCGGCTAATACTCGACTAGTTACTAAGTCAGCTGTTCGCTTGACCAAAAGTTCAGGTGTTGCCCCGATAAGTCCGTCAACAGCAAAAGTCCAACATTCGGGAAAAGTTTGATTGAGTTTGCGCAATAACGAGCCAGTATTTAGCGGCTGGTCTAACTGAGCAACTAGATCTCGGGCAAGTACTACTTTGTCTAATTCGCCATGGGTTATTCGAGAGACAGCTGTATCAACAGCCTTACCCCACACTTCAACTGAATTCGAACCAGGAAAAAATTCAGGTTGTAAAGATTGATTTACCACCGAACGTGGTTTACGTAATTTCGAAATTTCATCATCAAATTGTGATTTTGAAATCGGAGATCTGCTGGTAATTGTCAATGAAGTTGAGCCGTTTTTTCGCCAGATAATTATTTCGGGCACTACAACAATTGAAGTTCCGGAATCACTAGCAAAGGTAAACGATGTGAATGCAATTGGCTCGTCGCCAATTGAATTGGCGGTCCAATTACGCCACCAACTTTGAGCCCGACTAAACCGTTCAGGACCAGTAACTTCATAACGGTCAACTTCGCCCAGTGCTACTAAGCCTTCATGGTTATCTGCAGGTCCACGAACCCAAGCGATTCCATCTTGCGGAACAAGATTAAGCAAATTTGGAATGTCAGGAATTATTTGAGTAGCAACATAGACCTGTTTTGCCAGATTCGGACTCGCTGTTTGACCCATAACAAATTAAGCCTACGCCTATTCGATAAGTCCGGCTCAATATGACGAATGCGAGCAAAATCGGCAGACTATAACTATGTCTAGCGCCGATTTGAACAAACAGCCGCATGAAGTTGCTGCAATGTTCGATGAAGTTGCACAGAAATATGATTTAACAAATGACATTTTGTCGCTTGGCCAAACAAGATTATGGCGTCGTGCAGTTGTTAACGCAATCAAGCCGCAACCTGGTGAAAAGATTTTAGATTTAGCAGCAGGTACTGGAACGAGCACACAGCCTTTTTATTTAGCAGGAGCTGATCCAGTTGCCTGTGATTTTTCAGCCGGAATGATTGAAGTTGGAAAACAAAAGTTTCCGCACATAAATTTTGTACAAGGCGATGCACTAAATTTACCTTTTGCTGACAATACGTTTGATGCAGTGACTATTTCATTTGGGTTGAGAAACGTTCAAGACACCAATAAAGCGCTGACTGAAATGTTGCGGGTTACTAAACCCGGTGGCCGAATGGTAATTTGCGAGTTTAGCCACCCAACTTGGAAACCATTTCGAACTACTTACCTTGAGTATTTGATGAAAGCTTTGCCAGCCATTGCCCGAAAAGTTTCGAGTAATCCAGATGCATACGTTTACTTGGCCGAATCAATCCGAGCTTGGCCAAACCAAGAACTTCTTGCCGCCATGATTAAGAATGCTGGCTGGCAGGATGTTGAGTGGCTTGATTTAACTGGCGGGGTAGTTGCGCTGCACCGCGCTACTAAATAGCGCGGGATAAGAACCGCGCTACAAATAGCACGGGATAAGCACCGCGGATTCACCTCGTTTGGATCGGTAATAGACTTTATTTGCGCTAGTGAATTCATTCACAAAGGCACAAAGTCGGGATTTTTAAAGGCTTTATCGGTTCTAGGATTAACTAGCCGACATTGCAAAGCATTAAGAATTGTCGTGAAAGGTGGCAACTGTGGGATCAGGAAATGTTTACCTTCCCATATTGTTCCTTGGTCTACTTGCATTCGGTTTCGCAGTTTTTTCAGTTGCTGCAGCTTCTTTCACCGGACCAAAAAGATATAACCGCGCAAAAGTAGACGCTTATGAATGCGGAATCAATCCAGCACCTCAAAGTCTTGGTGGTGCAAAGTTTCCGATCAAGTACTACTTAACTGCAATGCTTTTCATTATTTTCGACATCGAAATTGTTTTCTTATATCCATGGGCAGTTCACTTTGATGCACTTGGTTTATTTGGCTTAATTGAAATGATCATTTTCATACTTACTGTCTTAACTGCGTACGCCTTTGTTTGGCGACGTGGTGGACTGGAATGGGATTAAAGAGGCGAAATGGGCTTAGAAGAAAAATTACCTAGCGGAGTTTTACTTTCAACAGTTGAAGGGCTAGCTGGTTATGCTCGCAAGGGTTCGCTTTGGCCAGCAACATTTGGTTTAGCTTGCTGTGCTATCGAAATGATGGCATCAGGTGCTGGTCGATATGATTTAGCTCGCTTTGGTATGGAAGTTTTTCGTGCCTCACCACGTCAAGCAGATTTAATGATCGTGGCTGGCCGAGTTAGCCAAAAAATGGCACCGATCCTTCGTCAAATTTACGATCAAATGCCAAATCCAAAATGGGTTTTATCAATGGGTGTTTGTGCTTCGTCTGGTGGCATGTTTAACAACTACGCAATTGTGCAAGGTGTCGATCACGTAGTGCCAGTTGATATCTACTTACCCGGTTGTCCACCACGTCCAGAAATGTTGATTGACGCAATTTTGAAGCTACATGATCAAATTTCTGACACCAAACTTGGTGCAAATCGTGAACGTGAAATTGTTGAACTAGAACGTGCTGCTCTTGTTGCGCCACATACATCAGAACTAAAAGGTCTGCTTCGATGAGCGAACAAGATCAAGCAAATAATTTAGTTCCAGCCGGTCAAAAGTTACTTGAAGTAACTACGGTGCGAAAAGGTATGTTCGGCGTTGAAGGTGCTGGAGACACATCTGGTTTTGGTGGATTAGTTTCAGTTGTACCGGTACCACAAGCAACAGCTCGTCCATACGGTGGCTACTTTGATGTGATTGCTGATGAATTAGCGGCATCATTAAAAGATTTTGGTACTTCGTGGGAAAAAGCGATTGAAAAAGTAGTCATAGCTCATGGTGAGATGACCATTTATGTAACAGCAAGTGAGTTACCTGCAGTTGCAAAAACACTTCGCGATGAACCAGGTTTACGTTTTGAACTATGTCTAGGAGTAAGTGGCGTACATTACCCAGAACATACTGGGAAAGAATTGCATGCGGTTTACCATTTCAGATCAATCACACATAACCGCACAGTTCGAGTTGAAGTAACTGCACCAAATTCGAACCCGCACATTCCGTCAATAATTTCGGTTTACCCAACAAATGATTGGCACGAACGCGAAACTTACGATTTTTTTGGAATTATTTTTGATGGCCATCCACATTTAACGCGCATACAAATGCCAGATGATTGGCAAGGACATCCGCAGCGTAAAGATTATCCACTTGGTGGAATTCCGGTTGAGTATAAAGGCGCAACAATTCCGCCACCTGATCAGCGGAGGTCGTACAGCTAATGACAGATACATACGCTGGTTCATACGAAACCACGACGGGACGTGTTTACACACTTCAAGGTCAAGACTGGGACACCGTACAAGGTGCTGCTGAAGGTGAAAATGAACGCATCGTGGTCAACATGGGTCCGCAACACCCATCTACACATGGCGTACTTCGGTTAATTCTTGAATTAGAAGGTGAAACAGTAACTGAGGCGCGCTGTGGCATCGGTTACCTACACACTGGCATTGAGAAAAATTTAGAGTACCGTTCATGGACTCAAGGCGTTACGTATGTAACTCGAATGGATTACCTATCACCATTCTTTAATGAAACTGCTTATTGCCTTGGCGTAGAGAAACTTCTTGGCATCACAGATCAAATTCCAGAACGCGCCACAGTTATCCGCGTGATGATGATGGAACTAAATCGCATTTCTTCACACTTAGTTGCACTTGCCACTGGTGGTATGGAAATGGGCGCGTTAACTGCAATGATTTTTGGTTTCCGTGAACGGGAATCAGTACTAGATATTTTTGAAATGGTTAGCGGTCTTCGCATGAACAGTGCGTACATCCGTCCAGGTGGAGTAGCCCAAGATTTACCAGCTGGTGCCGTAGAAAAAATTAGTGAGCTAATTAAAGAGTTACCTAACCGCTTTAAAGACACAGCCGACATGTTGGTGGATAACTCAATTTGGCTTGGCCGCACTCAAGGCGTTGGCATTTTAGATCTTGCTGGTTGTATGGCGCTTGGCGTGACTGGTCCAGTATTACGTGCAACTGGTTTGCCACAAGACTTACGTAGAACCGATCCTTACTGCGGATATGAAACTTACGAATTCGATGTAGTCACAAAAGATACTTGTGATGTTTATGGTCGTTTCTTAATTCGTTTACAAGAAATGCGCGAATCGCTAAAAATTATTGAACAGTGTTTAGACCGTCTCAAACCTGGTCCAGTAATGGTTGAAGACAAGCGCATTGCATGGCCAGCACAACTATCCATTGGTTCAGATGGACAAGGTAATTCGCTGCAACATATTCGACACATCATGGGTGAATCAATGGAAGCGTTAATTCACCATTTCAAGTTGGTGACTGAAGGTTTTCAGGTTCCTGCCGGACAGGCTTACAGTGCAGTCGAATCACCACGCGGCGAACTTGGGGTACATGTTGTTTCTGATGGAGGTACTCGCCCTTACCGAGTTCACTTCCGGGATCCATCATTTACAAATTTGCAGGCTGTTGCTGCAATGTGTGAAGGCGGACAAGTTGCAGACGTTATTGCTGCCGTTGCATCAATCGATCCAGTTATGGGAGGTGTAGATCGCTAATGGCATTAACTGACGAAACCAGAGTTAAGGCTCGCGAAATTATTGCTCGCTACCCAGTGTCTCGGTCAGCGCTACTTCCAATGCTGCACTTAGTGCAAGCAGAAGAAGGCTATGTGACTGCAGATGGAATTGCATTGTGTGCAGAAGAACTTGGTTTAACCACGGCTGAAGTTGCTGCAGTTGCGACTTTTTACACGATGTACCACCGAAAGCCTGTAGGCGAATATCACATCGGTGTCTGTATTAACCCAGGTTGTGGAATTTTAGGTGGCGATGAAATTTGGTCAACGCTTTGTAGCCGTCTTGGAATCGGAAACGATGAAGTAACTGAAGATGGAAAAATTTCTCTAGAACGAATTGAGTGCCAAGCTGCTTGCACGCATGCACCAGTTATGACCGCAAACTGGGAATTTCTTGACAACATGACTCCAGAAAAAGCCGTAAATGTTGTTGAGAAATTGCGACGTGGGGAAGAAGTGTTAAGCACTCGCGGTCCGCGCATTCGTACATTCCAAGAAAATGAAGCTACGCTTGCTGGTTTTGAAGATGACTTAGTAGATGCTGGCGGCAATGCGGATGAACTTATGTTGGCAGGGCTAAAGCGTGCAAAAGAACTTGGCATGAGCGCTCCGGAGGCAAAGTAATGGCGATTGCACAAGGTTCGTTAACTCCAGTTTTATCTGCTCATTGGGATGAACCAGATTCATACACAATTGCCGGTTACATGCGACATGGCGGATACACCGCATTCAAAAAAGCATTTGCCAAAGGTCCAGACGACATTATTAATACTGTCAAAGACTCAGGGTTACGCGGTCGCGGTGGAGCAGGATTCCCAACCGGACTTAAGTGGTCATTTGTGCCGCAAGGGGACGGCAAGCCGCACTATCTAGTTGTAAACGCTGACGAATCTGAGCCAGGTGCTTGTAAAGACATCCCGCTTATGTTGGCCAACCCGCATGCCTTAATCGAAGGAATCATCATTGCTTCGTATGCAATGCGTGCAAATCATGCATTCATTTATCTTCGCGGTGAAGTTCCACACGTATTTCGTCGCGTAAATGCGGCAATTAAAGAGGCTTACCAAGCTGGCTACTTAGGCAAAAACATTATGGGATCAGGTTTTGATCTTGAAGTTGTTTTACATGCTGGTGCTGGTGCTTACATTTGCGGTGAAGAAACAGCACTACTTGATTCACTTGAAGGACGCCGCGGTCAACCGCGCTTAAAGCCGCCGTTCCCAGCCGTTGCCGGACTTTATGCTTCACCATCTTGCGTGAACAACGTAGAAACGATTGCAAACATTCCATACATCGTAAATAACGGCGTTGATTGGTTCCGTTCATTCGGTACTGAAAAATCACCAGGCTTTAAATTATTTGCAGTGTCCGGGCACGTGGCCAGACCTGGTATCTATGAAGCACCGCTTGGAATAACTATGCGTGAATTACTTGAGCATGCAGGTGGAGTCCGCGGTGGTCACAAAGTTAAGTTCTGGTTACCAGGTGGTTCATCTGTTCCAATGTTGACTCCAGATCATTTAGATACTCCGCTTACTTATGAAGCAATTGCCGAAGCAGGCTCAATGCTTGGTACAGGTACACCGATGATCTTTGATGAAACAACTTCAGTTGTTCGTGCAGTCACAGGTTGGTTGGCTTTCTACAAACATGAATCATGTGGCAAGTGCACGCCTTGTCGTGAAGGTACTTATTGGATTAGTGATGTACTACATCGCTTTGAAGAAGGTAAAGGTACTGAAAGTGACATCGACAAGTTAGTTGAAATCTGCCAACAGATTGCTGGTCGCTCATTCTGCGCGCTTGGTGATGCAGCGGCTACACCATTCCCAGCTGCACTTAAGTACTTCCGTGATGAATTTTTGGCTGCAACTACAACTTCTGCTAATGATTCATTCGATCCAACTAAAGCAACAGTTTTTGCGGGAGCGACTAAATGACCGTAACAACACAAACAGTGAATGTCACTGTTGATGGAGTCACAGTTGAAGTTCCAGCTGGCACTTTAATCATTCGAGTTGCTGAAATGCTTGGCACTGCTATTCCACGCTTTTGCGATCACCCTTTATTAGATCCAGTTGCTGCTTGTCGCGCCTGTCTTGTTGAAATCGAAGGTCAAGGTAAGCCACAACCTGCTTGTGCGATTCCAGTAGCCGAAGGCATGGTTGTTAAAACTCAGCACACCAGTGAAATGGCGAATAAAGCACAAGCTGGCGTGATGGAGTTTCTCCTTATTAATCATCCACTTGATTGTCCGATTTGTGACAAAGGTGGTGAATGTCCGCTACAGAATCAAGCGATGACTGCCGGTCGTCCCGAAACTCGATTTGATGGTGCCAAGCGAACATTCCCAAAGCCAATAAATGTTTCGGCTCAAGTTTTACTTGATCGAGAACGATGTGTGTCCTGTGCGCGCTGTACTCGATTTGCTGACGAAATTGCTGGTGATCCTTTCTTGGCGCTGCTTGAACGTGGTGCTAAGCAACAAGTAGGTATATCTGCAGACCAACCTTTTGATTCTTATTTTTCTGGTAACACAATTCAGATCTGTCCAGTTGGCGCACTAACTAGCGCTAAATATCGTTTCCGCTCGCGCCCATTTGATTTAATTTCTGTGCCTACTGCATGTGAACACTGTGCAAGCGGATGTGCATTGCGCACGGATGTTCGACGTGAACAAATTATGCGTCGTTTGGCATGGGATGCACCAGAAGTAAATGAAGAGTGGAACTGCGACAAAGGTCGGTTTGCTTTCACATATACAAATGAAGGTCGCTTAACGACTCCGCTTGTGCGTGATGAAGAAGGCAATTTAGTTCCTGCCTCATGGCCAGAAGCAATTCGAGTTGCTGCTAAAGGGTTAGCAAGTGCTGGGGCTAAGACTGCAGTCCTTACCGGTGGGCGACTAACTGTTGAGGATGCCGATGCATACGCATCATTTGCTCGAAATGTACTTTCAACTGCGGATGTAGATTTTCGGGCTCGCGCCACAAGTGATGAAGAAACTGCGTTTTTAGCAAACTATGTAGCGGGCAAAGGTCTTGGCGTTACTTATGGTGACCTAGAAAGTGCAAAGACTGTTTTACTTGTTGGTTTAGAACCAGAAGATGAATCACCTATTGTTTTCTTACGTCTTCGTAAAGCCGCGCTGAAACGTGGAACAAAAGTAATTGCGATCGCACCTTACATGACCGCAGGTTTTGCCAAGATGAAGGCAAAATTAATTGCAGTAAGTCCGCGAGATGAAGTTAGTGCCCTAAATAATGTGGCAAGTGAACTCGGCGAAAATAGTTTTGTTTTAGTTGGCGAGCGTGCAGCAACTACTCCTGGACTCTTAACAGCAGTTGCACAAATAGCTAATCAAACTGGGGCAAAGTTAGCCTGGGTACCACGTCGGGCTGGAGATCGTGGCGCAGTAGATGCAGGGCTATTACCTGTTGGTGGCCGCAATACAACTGCGATTATTAACGAGACCGGTAAAAGTATTAAAGCGTTACTCGTTGCTGGCGTTAGTGCCACAGATGTTGACGGTGATTTGATCAGCGCTGTTGATCGAGCTGACTTTGTTGTTTCACTTGAAACTCGACATACCGAAATCACTGCAAACGCAGATGTAGTGCTTCCGGTTTCTGTTGTGGCTGAAAAAGCTGGCACTTTCCGAAACTGGGAAGGACGCGATCGTTCATTCAAGGCAGTACTTAAAGCACCTGGATTATTAAGTGATGCGGACGTGCTTACCGAACTTGCTACTGCGATGGGTAAAACTCTGGGTGAAAATAATTTCTGGAGTAACGCACAGTTGCCACAACTAGTTGCAGGTTCTGCTGACAATACTTCTATTTCAAATGGACAAGCAGTTTTAAGTACCTGGAAACACTTACTTGATAACGGAAGTTTGCAAGAGGGAGAACCATACTTAGCTGCAACTGCTCGAGTTGGTGTTATTCGTGTTAGTCCAGCAACTGCGCAAAGCTTGAATTTAGTTGATGGGGCAATGGCAAAAGTTTCACATGGCGCTAAGCAAGCATCTGCTCCAGTTATTGTGACTGCTGGAATGGCCGATGGAGTGGTTTGGTTACCGACTAATAGTTCGGATTGTGCAATTAATTTGCCTTCGGGAACCGTGGTAAACGTTTCGGCAGGAGGTGCGTGATGGGCTCTATGTTTGGAAACGACTCAGGTTTAATCATTGCGATTAAAGTCCTAGGCATTTTCGCAATCATGGTTTTGATGACTTTGTTTACGATTTGGGCAGAACGTCGAATCGTGGGTCGGATGCAAATGCGCATTGGCCCAAACCGAGTTGGTCCTTTTGGCTTACTTCAATCTTTAATGGACGGAATTAAGTTAGCCCTCAAAGAAGAAATTATTCCTAAAGGCGTGCACATGGCGGTGTACGTACTAGCGCCAGTAATTTCAGCAACCGCTGCATTTTTAACGTTTGCAGTAATTCCATTTGGTCCTGAAGTTTCGATTTTTGGTCAGCTAACTCCGCTCCAACTAACTGATTTCCCAGTTTCAGTTCTTTATGTCTTAGCAATTGCATCAATTGGTATCTACGGAATTGTGCTTGCGGGTTGGTCATCAGGATCTACTTACCCGCTACTTGGTGGACTACGTTCAACGGCGCAAATGATTAGTTACGAAATTGCCATGGGCCTTTCGTTTGTTGCTGTTTTCTTGTATGCGTCATCAATGTCAACATCAGAAATTGTGGCTGCCCAAGAGCCACTTTGGTACGCAGTATTACTTCTACCATCGTT
>CAYVZD010000012.1:8084-30099 GCA_964456135.1 uncultured Bifidobacterium sp. | reverse complement strand
ACTGGACTTAACCAAATGTGGTTAGCCGAAGACATATCTTTATGGGTTATTGCTCTCTGTGTAGTTGCCGCATTTCTGGCTGGATTTGTTGATGCAGTTGCTGGCGGTGGGGGCTTAATTCAGTTACCAACTCTGCTTGTTGCCTTTCCAAATGAATCGTTGGCAGCAGTAATGGGAACAAATAAGTCCGTTTCTATTGTCGGAACCAGCGCTGCGGCGAATACCTATCGGAAAAAAATTCCAACCGATAAGCGAGTTTTGGTCTTAATGATTAGCTTTGCTTTTATTGGCTCGCTAAGTGGATCAGCCCTAGTCACTTTTGTAAATCGATCCATGTTCGAACCCATAATTTTATTGATCTTGATCGGGGTAGCCGTTTTTACCTTGCGCAATCCACAATTTGGACAGCAGGAAAATCCTTTACAAAATAATTACAAATTAAAAGCAATTTTGATTGCGTTAGTAATTGGTTTCTATGACGGCTTAATTGGTCCAGGTACTGGAATGTTTTTGCTTTTTGGACTTGTCTCAATCCTTGGCTTAACTTTTTTGCAATCTTCTGCTACCGCAAAATTTGTAAACATAGCCACAAATGCAGCGTCATTGGCTATCTTCATCCCTGGTGGGCATGTACTTTGGTTTTTAACACTATTAATGGCTCCGGCCAATTTACTTGGCGGAATCATTGGCGCAAAAACCGCAATCGATAAAGGCAGTTATTTCGTCCGAGCCATATTTATGGTGATGATTTCAGTATTAATCACGCGCTTCATCATTACCTTGAGGTAACTTCAGCTCTAGCAGACTCAACCCTAATTGAGGTATGGTCAATATATAACTGCAAGATCAAATTGAAAAGGTAAAAAAATGTCATCGGCTTTTGAAGCGCAATTATCCGAAGAGCTAACGCCGGTGATCGCTCAATTAAATCTTGAACTAGACGCCCTTAGTGTTACTCGCTCAGGCAAATACCGCGTTTTAGAAATTGCCCTAGATGGCGATCAAGTCGATCTCGATACCATTTCATCTGCGACAAAACGCATCTCTGAATTTCTTGACGATTCAAATTTGATGGGCGAGCAGCAATACACCCTTGAAGTCACAACGCGAGGCATTGATCGTCCACTTGCCAAGCCAGCACATTGGCAGCGAAATGTCGGACGCTTAGTTGAAATTAAATCAGATGCCTTTTCAGGCATTGGTCGGATAAAAAATTTTCTTGATCCAGTTGTAACCATTGAAGTAAAAAACCAAACGTTAGAAATAAATACGTCGCAGATCAGCCAAGCAGTTGTGCAGGTTGAATTTTCTAAACCGAATGAGCGAGGCTGATTATGGATATTGACATAACCGCTCTTAAGGCGATTACCAAAGAAAAAGGACTTCCAGTTGAGTATGTTGTTGAGGCAATTGAGTCAGCATTAAATGTCGCTTACCAACACTCAACAGGCGCGCACGAAAACTCTCGGGTGAATCTTGACCGAACAACTGGTCACGTTGCAGTCTTTGCCCAAGAAGTTGATGAAGATGGAAATGTGCTTCGGGAATTTGAAGTCACTCCTGAAGGATTTGGCCGAATGGCAGCTGGTTTGGCGCGCGGCGTTATTGCGCAGCGACTTAAAGCCGCAGACGATGAAGCAAAAGTAATCGAGTTTCAGGCTAAAGAAGGCGACATTGTGTCTGGCGTTATCGCTCAAGGTGCTGATCGCAATTTAGTTTTCGTTAACTTGGGCACGGTTGAAGGAGTGCTTCCACCAGAAGAACAAGTACCTGGTGAAAACTACGAACATGGTAAGCGAATTCGTTGTTATGTAGTTTCGGTTAAAAAAGGTCCTAAAGGTCCAATAATTACTTTGTCTCGAAGCCATCCAAAACTTGTCGAAGAATTATTTAAATTTGAAGTTCCAGAAATAGCCGAAAAAGTTGTGGTCATCGAAGGACTGGCACGCGAAGCAGGTCATCGAACAAAAATTGCTGTTTCAACAACAACGTCAGGAATCAATCCCAAAGGTGCATGTATCGGACCAATGGGTGGACGCGTTCGGGCTGTTATGAGTGAGCTCGGTGGCGAAAAAATTGACATCGTTGATTACAGCGAAGATCTAGCTGAGTATGTAACTCACGCACTGTCGCCAGCAAAAGTTGTTTCAGCAACTGTGCTAGACCCAATCAATCGGGTTGTTCGGGTTGTCGTCCCGGATTATCAACTGAGTCTGGCCATTGGGCGCGAAGGACAAAATGCCCGGCTGGCAGCCAGATTAACTGGGGCAAAAATCGACATTAAGTCAGATACTGCGACTGATTTAACTTCTTAAGCCCTTATTTCTCAAGGTGAATTGGGAAATCCGGGCAGTAGGGGCGTAAAGTTAGAGGGAGTTCTTCAGACAATTTGGCCTTCACCTTGAATGCTAAAAATCTGGGGAACTAAACAGTAACCGTTACTACCGAAAAATCGGGAGTTTAAATGCAAACCAAAAAGGTTTCGTTCTAACCATGAACGCCTTAAGGCAGTGTGCTCAGTAATGAGTGCGAAGAAAATTACGGTTCGGTAATTAATTAGTTTCCGGACCAGACTGGAGAAAAGTGTCCAAGGTCCGGGTTTATGAACTCGCTAAAGCTCTCGGAATCGAGAGTAAAGATATCATCGCCAAACTTGAAGAAGTTGGCGAATATGTAAAGTCAGCGTCATCAACAGTTGAAGCACCTGTTGTTCGTCGTCTGCATGAAAAATTTCCTGAGTTAAAAGCTTCTGCAGAAAAAGCGCCAGCGAAAACTGCTGCCAAGAAAGCACCAGCAAAGAAGGCAGCAAGTAAAGCGCCAAGCGAAGAGTTAGTTCAAGAAGAAGTTTCACAAAAGCCACCAGCGATGAAGGCGCCAGCAACTAAACCAACTCAAACTCCTGACGAACCGCCTGCAGCAAAAACAGCAGCTCCATCAGCAAGTCCGCAAACCCCGCCAATGCCACGACCGGCTGCACCAAAACCTGGAATGCCTAAACCTGCATCGTCAGGAGGTCAACGTCCAGGTGGACCGCGTCCAGGAAACAATCCATTTGTGTCTGCACCGCGTGCACCACGTCCAGGAAATAATCCGTTCGCACCTGCCGCTGATCGTCGTGACTCTGGAGTACCTGGTGCTCCGCGTCCGGCACGTCCAGCTGGTGGCGGTCCAGGTGGTCCACGTCCAGGTGGTCCGCGCGGTGATCGTCCAGCAGGATTCGGTGGTCCACGTCCAGGTGGTCCACGTCCAGGTGGTCCGCGCGGTGATCGTCCTGGTGGCTTCGGTGCACCTCGCGGTGATCGTCCAGCAGGATTCGGTGGTCCACGTCCAGGTGGTCCACGTGGTGATCGTCCAGCAGGTTTTGGTCCGGGTGCAGGTGCACCTGCAAGTCCACCTCGTGCTGGTGGTCGTCCAGGTGCAACAGGTGGTCGCGGTAACGCGGCCGGTGCATTTGGTAAAGGTTCAGGAAAATCTTCAAAGAACAGAAAATCAAAACGTGCAAAGCGTCAAGAGTTCGACAACATGATGGCTCCTGTAATGGGTGGCGTTGCGCTTCCTATGGGACAAGGTCAAGTGTTGCGGCTAGCTCGTGGATGTTCATTAACTGACTTCGCCGAAAAAATTGGAACTGAACCAGCCGCATTAGTTCAGTTGCTATTCAAAATGGGCGAAATGGTTACGGCCACACAGTCTGTTAACGAAGAGACGCTACAAATTCTTGGTGCTGAATTAAATTATGAAATTCAAATCATCAGCCCTGAAGATGAAGATCGTGAGCTTCTTGAATCATTCGACTTAGAGTTTGGCGATGAAGGCGACGAAGACGATCTTGAAATTCGTCCGCCAGTTGTTACAGTCATGGGTCACGTTGACCACGGTAAAACCCGCTTACTTGATGCAATTCGTGAATCAAACGTTGTCTCGCGTGAAGCTGGTGGAATTACCCAGCACATAGGTGCTTATCAAATTCATCACATGCATGACGGAGTTAATCGGGCCATAACCTTCATTGATACTCCGGGTCACGAAGCTTTCACGGCGATGCGTGCTCGTGGTGCTCAAGTAACTGACATTGCGGTACTGGTTGTTGCCGCCGATGATGGTGTGAAGCCACAAACTATTGAGGCCCTTAACCACGCTAAAGCTGCAGATGTGCCAATCGTTGTAGCAGTGAACAAAATCGATAAAGAAGGTGCTGACCCAACCAAAGTTCGCGGTCAACTTACTGAATACGGGTTAGTTCCCGAAGAGTATGGTGGCGAAACAATATTCGTTGATGTTTCTGCAAAGAATAATCTCAATATTGATGAACTTATTGAATCGATCCTGCTTACTGCAGATGCTGGATTAGACCTTCGGGCGAATCCAGCCCAGGATGCACAGGGTGTGGCAATTGAAGCGCATCTTGACCGTGGTCGTGGTCCAGTAGCAACAGTTCTTGTGCAACGCGGAACTTTGCGACCTGGTGAATCGATTGTTATCGGTGATGCATTTGGCCGTGTTCGTGCAATGCTCGATGAAAACGGTGACACTGTTGAGTTTGCAGGTCCAGCAAGAGCTGTCCAAGTTTTAGGTCTGACATCTGTGCCAGATGCTGGTGACACTTTCTTAGTTGTTGATGAAGACCGGACTGCTCGACAAATTGCTCAGTCACGTCAGGCTCGTGAACGCAATGCGCAACTTGCTGCACGCCGTGGTCGACACACTCTTGAAGATGTACTTAAGACACTGGAAAAGGGTGAAGTTGCTGAACTCAAGATCATCATCAAGGGTGACGTGTCTGGTTCGGTAGAAGCCCTTGAAGATGCACTTTTGAACATCGACATTGGCGATGAAAATGTATTACTTCGCGTTATTCACCGTGGTGTTGGTGCAATTACTGAAAACGACGTATCGCTTGCTGCCGCTTCACAGGCACTAATCATTGGCTTCAATGTGCGGCCCGAAGGTAAGTCCCGCGATTTAGCAGATCGATTAGATGTTGAGATTCGTTTCTACAACGTGATCTATTCAGTAATTGACGACATTGAATCTTCACTTAAGGGAATGCGTAAGGCCGAGTACGAAGAAGTCGAATTGGGTAGCGCAGAAGTTCGTGAAGTATTCCGTTCTAGCAAATTCGGAAATATCGCAGGCTGCATGGTAACCAACGGCGAGATCAAACGTAAAGCAAAAGCTCGCTTAGTTCGCGACGGTTCAGTTGTAGCTGGCGATCTTTCAATCGACACACTAAGACGCTTTAAAGATGACGCGACAGAAGTTAAAGAAGGATTCGAGTGCGGTATCGGACTCGGTTCATTCAATGACATAAAAGTTGGCGACATTATTGAAACCTACGAAATGCGTGAAAAAGTTCTTAGCTAGTAAGCACGGAACTTTTTCAACATTTTTCTAGATAGGAGACTGCCATGGTTGATTTGGCTCGGGCTCGAAAACTCGGCGAACGTATTCAAGAAATCGTTGCCGAAACTCTTGAGTTAAAGATCAAGGATCCACGCCTGGGGTTCGTCACAGTAACCGATGTGAAAGTTTCACCTGACTTACACGAAGCAACGGTCTTTTACACCATTCTTGGTACTGAGGAAGAAGCAGCAAAATCTGCTCAAGCCTTGGAATCATGTAAAGGTTTGGTCCGAAGTGAAGTTGGAAAACGTACCGGAGTTAAATTCACGCCGGGAATCACGTTTGTTCGAGATGCGTTGCCAGACTCGGTTCGCTTAATTGATGACTTGCTTCACGAAGCAGCAAGCGCTGATGCCAAAGTTGCCCAACAAGCTGCCAAGGCAAACTTTGCGGGCGAACCAGATGCATATCGAAGAAGTAAAGACAAAGAAAATTAATTATGAATACTCAGACACAGACTCTTGACTGGAATGGTGCAGTTAGCGCTATTCGGTTAGCCAAGTCTGTGTTATTGATTGCACATGTGACTCCTGATGCCGACGCTTTAGGTAGCGCTTTGGCACTCGGATTAGCTTGTGAGTCGCTTGGCAAAGATGTGCAAGTTTCTGTTGGTGAACCTGGTTTCACGATGCCGCAATCTTTAGCATTTTTACCCAGGACAGATTTAGTTGTGGCACCCGAAAATCTAACAGCAACTGACTTAGTGATTGTCTGCGACACAGCATCGGTTGCCCGACTTGGTGTACTCGCAGATGTCGTAGCTCAAACTCAAACTTCGATCGTGCTTGATCATCACCCTTCATTTAACGGGTTTGGAACTCTTCACTTAGTAGATCCGACTGCTGCAGCCACAGCAGCAATTGCCATGGAATTAATTGAGCGACTTGGTGTTGATTTAACTAAAGACATAGCCAGTGCACTGTATTCAGGTTTAGCCACTGATACTGGTTCGTTCAAGTTTCAAGCCACAACTTCGCAGACTCTACGAATTGCGGCCAAGTTATTCGATGCAGGTATCGATCATGCTTCGTTGGCTAGACAACTTTTTGACGATGAACCATTTGAAGCCCTAATCATGTTAGGCGAGTCGCTGCAGCGGGCCGAGCTAGATAAATCGGCGGCCAAAGGATTAGGTCTGGCATACACATCTATTGCAATTAATCAGCGGCATGGACTAACTGAACTTGCCATGGAGCGAGTTATTGAAGCCATTCGCCGAGCAACTGAAGCCGAAGTAGCCGCCGTGTTTAAGCAAGCTGATGACAAACGTTGGAAAGTTTCGTTGCGCAGTAAAACCATCGTTAACGTCGGGGAACTGGCTACCAAACTTGGCGGCGGTGGGCATTTTTTTGCAGCTGGATACACCAGCGGTACTGATTTGTCAGAAAGTATTGCGCAGCTAAAAGAGCAATTGAATTTATTGGGTGACTAATTGGCAATAGATGGAATCGTTCTGGTTGATAAACCAGAAGGACCAACTTCGCATGACGTGGTAGCAAAAGCCCGTCGAATTTTTGGCACCCGAAAAGTAGGACATGCCGGAACCCTTGATCCGATGGCAACTGGAATGCTCATCCTAGGAATTGGCAAAGCAACTCGATTACTTGGTTACCTAACTGCAACTGACAAAGAGTATTTGGCCACTATTCGGCTAGGACAAGCTACTAATACCGATGATGCACAAGGTGAAGTTACGGCTACGGCTGACACATCCGGAATCAGTGACGAAGACATTATTAATTCAGTTCGAGAATTTCGTGGACCAATTTCTCAGGTTCCAAGTTCAGTTAGCGCGATTAAAGTAAACGGTCAGCGCGCATACGCACTAGTTCGCAAAGGCGAGCAAGTTGAGCTCCCGGCTCGAGATGTAATGATTCACGATTTTGCCGTCTTAGAAATTAATCGAGTAGATAATTTCATTGACGTAAAGGTAAGAGTAAGTTGCAGCGCTGGTACTTATATTCGCGCCCTGGCCAGAGATTTAGGAAACAAACTAAAAGTAGGCGGACACTTAACCACTTTGCGCAGAACGAGGTCAGGCAAATTTACCCAAATGCGCCCACTTGCCGACATTGAAAATTCACCTTCTGTAATCGAATTAGCCGAAACGGTTAAGTTACTTTTTCCGGTAGTAGAAATTTCTGGTGACGACATTAAAAAAGCAAAAAATGGAATGCGAGTTCCGTTGCCAGTCGAAGTTCCGCCATCGGTAATTGGAGTGTTTACAAATACTGGTGAAATAATTTCCTTGTGTGAAAATGTCGCCGGAGAACTAGTCCCAGTAGTGGTGTTTAACTAACGATGAATTCAAAGAGATCAGTTGTTGTTACTGTCGGGGTTTTTGACGGAGTTCATGCTGGACATCGATTCTTAATTTCTGCTGCTCAAAAAATTGCTCAAGCAAAAAATGCACAGCTGATTGCGGCGTCTTTTGATCCCCATCCAGTGAGTATTTTGCGACCAGATAAATTTCAAGGCTTGATCACCTTGCCTGATTTTCGCTCAGTTTTGCTCAAACAGGCGGGTGCGAAAAAAGTTGAGTTCATCAAATTTGATCAAACGGTTGCACAGATGTCACCTGATGAATTTATTGAAACAATCGTGCTTGGAAATTTGAATGCAAACACAGTTGTCGTCGGAGAAAACTTTAGATTCGGGGTAAATGCCTCTGGCGATGTTTCGACACTGGCAACATTGGCGACCAAGTTTGGATTTGAGTTAGAGGTAATCAAGCTAGTCGGGGATCAACAAACCTGGTCGTCTACTCGAATTAGAAATAATCTTTTGACCGGTGATGTGAAGGCAGCCAGGCAAATCTTAGGCAGACCACATCGACTAACTGGTGAAGTTGTACATGGTGACCATCGTGGTCGCGAACTCGGTTATCCAACAGCAAATGTCGAAGTATTTGGAAATTTAATTATTCCGGCAGACGGAGTTTATTCTGCGTTGGTTACTACTGATTCAGAAGTTTTACCTGCGGCAGTAAGTATTGGTACAAATCCAACATTCGATGATGTGCTTAATAGGCGAGTGGAAGCCTATGTTTTGGATCGAACAGATTTGGATTTGTATGGCAAACAGATCTCGCTGGATTTTCTAGATTTTGTTAGGTCAATGGATAAGTTTTCCGATGTTGAATCATTACTGGCTCAAATGGCCCGAGACGTGGAAAATACAAGGCTTCAAGTTACCGATTTCCTAGATTCACCCAGTCACTGATACCTTTTACTAAGACGGTTTTGGAGCGGGCGCTCTGAAATACGTGACATCTAACAATCGGATTGGAAACAATCCCTGACCGCGCCCGAAGGAAAATAATGTCGCTAGACGCGAAAATCAAACAAGAAATAATTGCAAAATACGGATCAAATGCAACTGATACTGGAAGTCCAGAAGTTCAAATTGCACTTCTAACTCAACGAATCAATGACTTAACCGAACACCTAAAGTCACACAAGCATGATCACCACAGTCGTCGCGGTTT
The DNA here is from genome assembly GCA_964456135.1 of uncultured Bifidobacterium sp. GTDB lineage: Bacteria > Actinomycetota > Actinomycetes > S36-B12 > UBA5976 > UBA5976. The sequence goes on along the minus strand of CAYVZD010000012.1, from coordinate 21,209 downwards.
GCTACTGCTCGTAGGTCAACGTCGCCGGTTACTTGATTACTTAACAAAAACCGACATCAATCGTTACCGTTCGATTATCGAAAAACTTGGTATTCGTCGCTAAGACTTCTTGACTGCACACCTGTTATTTAAAACTGGTGTGCGTTCAAAAAAATGCGGGATAACCGCGCACAATCGAATAGCCGGTCGGTCCTCGGTAGTGGTACTCGGAAATAATTCTGCCGCGTACCTCGATCGAAGATCGACAATTAATAGCTCGTCAACGGGATGAGCTAATTTCGTCGTACGCGCGTTATCCCTTAACGAGAAAAGGGAGGTTACCCATGGAGGGTAACGAAGTACAGTCAAGCGTGGCTGTGATCGACAACGGGTCGTTCGGAAAACGCAAAATCAAATTCGAAACAGGACGGTTAGCAAAGCAAGCTGCCGGTACAGCAGTTGTCTATTTAGATGACGAAACTATGTTGCTTTCTGCAACTACCGCAAGTAAGACGCCAAAAGACCAATTCGACTTCTTCCCACTGACTGTGGATGTTGAAGAAAGAATGTATGCAGTTGGTCGTATTCCTGGATCATTCTTCCGCCGTGAGGGACGACCAACCGAAGATGCAATTCTGACTTGCCGCTTAATTGACCGTCCACTACGTCCAGCATTCGTAAAAGGTTTACGCAATGAAGTTCAGGTAGTAGTAACCGTGTTGTCATTAAATCCAAAAGATTTATATGACGTCATTGCCATTAATGCATCGTCGATGTCGACTCAACTTGCTGGACTTCCGTTCTCTGGTCCAATTGGTGGAGTTCGCGTTGCACTAATCAAGGGACAATGGGTTGCTTTCCCAACTCACGAACAACTTGAAGATGCTGTTTTCGATATGGTAGTTGCTGGCCGCATTGTTGGCGATGACGTTGCCATCATGATGGTTGAAGCAGAAGCTACTGAAAACACAATTGAATTGATCGCTGGAGGAGCAAAAGCCCCTTCAGAAGAAATCGTTGCTCAAGGTCTTGATGCGGCTAAGCCGTTCATCAGAACCCTTTGTGAAGCTCAGATTGAACTAGCCAAAGTTGCCGCTAAAGAAACCGCAGAATTTCCGATCTACGTCGATTACGAACAAGATGCATATGATGCAGTCGAATCACTAGTTAGCGATGATCTTGCCAAGGCACTAAAAATTGCCGGAAAACAAGAACGCGAAACTGAGTTAGATCGAATTAAAGATCTGACCGTTGAAAAACTTGGCGAACAATTCGAAGGTCGCGAGAAAGAAATCAGCGCCGCACTTCGCAGTGTGACAAAGAAGTTAGTTCGTAAGCGGGTAATCAAGGACAAGATTCGTATTGATGGCCGCGGTCTACGTGACATTCGTAATCTAACGGCAGAAGTTGATGTAATTCCAAGAGCACATGGTTCAGCAATTTTTGAACGTGGCGAAACCCAAATTGTTGGCGTGACCACACTCAACATGCTCAAAATGGAAATGCAATTAGATACTTTGTCACCAATCACCTCAAAGCACTACATGCACAACTACAACTTCCCGCCTTACTCAACAGGTGAGACTGGACGTGTGGGTACACCTAAGCGTCGTGAAATTGGACATGGTGCCTTGGCAGAGCGTGCGTTAGTTCCTGTACTGCCATCAAAAGCTGACTTCCCGTACGCAATCCGCCAAGTGTCTGAGGCATTTGGTTCAAATGGCTCAACTTCAATGGGATCTGTTTGTGCTTCAACACTGTCGCTACTTAACGCTGGTGTGCCACTAAAAGCACCAGTTGCTGGTATCGCTATGGGTCTAATTTCAGATGAAGTTGATGGCAAAACTGAGTACGTTGCACTAACTGACATCCTCGGGGCCGAAGATGCCTATGGTGACATGGACTTTAAAGTTGCTGGAACAAAGGATTTTGTTACTGCACTTCAGTTAGATACCAAATTAGACGGCATTCCTGCATCAGTTCTTGCTGGAGCGTTAACTCAAGCTCGTGAAGCTCGCTTAGCGATTCTTGATGTAATGCTTGAGGCAATTGATGCACCAGATGAAATGTCACCGTATGCACCGCGAATTATCTCGGTACAAATTCCAGTAGACAAGATTGGTGAAGTAATCGGCCCTAAGGGCAAGATCATTAACCAGATTCAAGAAGATACTGGTGCTGAACTAACAATTACCGATGACGGCATTGTTTACATTGGCGCAACTAATGGCGAATCTGCTGAAGCAGCCCGCGCTCAAGTTAATGCAATTGCTAATCCGTCAATGCCAGAAGTCGGCGAGCGTTACATGGGAACTGTTGTTAAAACAACTAACTTCGGTGCCTTTATTTCGCTTTCGCCTGGTAAAGATGGTCTGCTACACATCAGCCAACTACGCAAACTTTCTGGTGGAAAGCGCGTTGAAAATGTAGAAGATGTGGTCAAAGTTGGCGACAAAGTCCATGTTGAAATTGCTGAAATCGATCAACGCGGAAAGCTCTCGTTAATTCCGGTAGTTGAAGGCGAAGAAAGTTCAACTGACGAGGTTGATGACTAATTGTCAAAAAGTAAGTCGAAAGTGGTCCTTGGTCATGAACAATTACCGGGGACCACTCGGACTTTACTGACTCAAGAACAAGGTGGGTTAGTTAAGCGCACTGTTCTGCCAAGTGGGATCCGCATTATCACCGAAAAAATGCCAACCGTACGCTCAGCAGCAATTGGTATTTGGGTAAATGTGGGTTCCCGCGATGAGATTGCCGCCCAAACTGGCTCGGCACATTACTTAGAGCACCTGCTTTTTAAAGGCACAAAAACAAGAAGTGCATTAGATATCAGCTCAGCAATTGATGCAGTTGGTGGCGAAATGAATGCATTTACTTCAAAAGAAGTGACCTGTTTCTACACCCGAGTTTTAGATACAAATGTGCCGTTGGCTATTGATGTTTTAGCCGACATGATTACCAGCGCAACGATTACTAGCGCTGATGTGGACCAAGAGCGAACAGTTGTTCTTGAAGAAATAGCTATGCGTGACGATGATCCTGCTGACATTGTGCACGAACAGTTCGCCAAGGCAATGTATGGCGAAACTTCTCTAGGACGATCAATTCTGGGCACTGTAGAAAATATTTCTTCACTAACCAGACGATCAATTTTTGGTTTCTATCAGAAGTACTACACACCTGATCGCTTAGTTATCTCTGTTGCAGGAAATGTTGATCATGCCCAAATTGTTAAGTTAGTTCGCGCTGCATTTGCAAAAGGTGGCATGGATTTAAGCGCTACTGAAAATAAGCCTTATGTGGCTGAAAATAAAAAAGCAAAAGTAAATCGCAATGGTGGATTTGTTAAATTCAATAAAGATACAGAACAGGCCAATGTGGTAATCGGTGTTCCTGGTATTGATCGGGCTGACGAGCGCCGTTACATACTTAATGTTTTGAATGCAGTTCTTGGTGGGGGAATGTCGAGCCGACTATTTCAAGAAGTTCGAGAAAAACGTGGCTTGGTTTATACCGTGTATTCATTCGCACAACAGTTTCAAGACGCAGGAATGGTTGGTATTTATGCCGGCTGTAATCCGAAAAATTTAGCGACAGTGCGCGAAGTATGTGCAAATGTATTAGCTGATCTGGTTGCCAACGGAATCACCAAGGCTGAATTAGAAAAAGCTAAAGGCCAGGTAAGCGGGGCAATGGTGCTGGGTCTAGAAGATACCGGATCACGGATGAGTCGAAATGCCCGTAGTGAACTTAATTTTGGATACCTAACATCTGTTAGTGAAGTGCTAGATCGAGTTTTGGCAGTTACGCTTGATGAAGTACATTCTTTGGCACATCACTTGTGGTCGCAAGATTCGTTGACGGCAGTGGTGGGACCTTCGAACATGGTGGAGAAATAGTGGCGATCAAAGTCGGCGTTCTCGGTGCAAAAGGTCGGATGGGTGCCACTGTTTGTGCTGCCGTTAACGCAGCCTCAGACTTGGAATTAAGTTGTCAGTTAGATGCCGGTGACGATTTAAATCAATTAATTAGTGCGGGCGTTGAAGTTGTTGTTGATTTCACCACTCCAGATGCAGTTATGGGTAACTTAGAATTCCTGGCCCAAAACAATGTCCATGCAGTTGTTGGTACCACAGGCTTTACAGATGAGCGCATCTCTCACGTAGAAAAATTATTCAAAAACTCTTCAGCTAATGTATTGATCGCACCAAACTTTGGATTGGGTGCGGTTTTAATGATGCAATTTGCTGCCAAAGCAGCTCCTTATTTTTCAAGTGTTGAAATTGTTGAATTACATCACCCACAAAAAGTTGATGCACCAAGTGGAACTGCAAAAAGAACAGCGCAACTGATTGCTAAGGCACGTAAAGATTTGCCCAAGATGCCAGATGCCACTGCTGATTTGATTGACGGGGCTAGAGGCGCAGTTGTCGATGGAATCCCGGTACACAGTATTCGGGCCGCAGGACTTGTCGCACATCAAGAAATTATTTTCGGTGGAGCCGGTGAAACTTTGACGATAAGACATGACTCATTAGATCGAGAATCATTTATGCCTGGGGTGTTGCTAGCGGTTAGAAATATTTCCAAAACTGCTGGGGTCACAATTGGCCTTGAAGCTTTACTTGGTCTTTAAGAAATAATCACATGGCCAAACGTATTTCACTTGCGTTGACCGCTATCTTGCTGGTCTATCTAGTTTTCACTGTTTTGCGAGGATTAGATTTCCTAGCCGTTGATGACCCAGCAGTAAAAGCTTTGGGAGTTGCTGTATTAGTACTGCCAATTTTGGGTGGAATTTTGATTTTCCGTGAAATCAAATTTGGCAAACTAAGTTTTAACATGGGTCAATCTATTGACGAGATATATTTACCAACTACCGAATTAACTGAAGATGAAAAAAAAGAATTCTTAGATACCGCCATTGCACGGGCAAAAGAACAAATGGATTCTTGGCAAGCTTGGTATTCAGTTGCTTTAGCCTATGACCTGCTAAAAGAACGTAAGTTAGCCAGACAAGCTATGCAATACTCTGTTGAGTTATTTCAGGCTGCTAAACCAAAATAACGCAGCAATGCCGCGATTACTGCTGCAATAACTACTACGACTACAAATGGGGCTTTTAACTTAAGCGCAATTAGTGAGGCACCTAGGGCTGGAAGTCTGGCATCAATGGTTAAACCCTGACCTTGTCCAAGTGTCTGGATTGCCACAATGGCAGAGAGTAAAGCAATCGGCAGAAGCCGAGTAATTTCGCTAACTAAGGGACGTTCAAGAAAAGTTTTTGGGACCACATTTCCAAGTACTTTTAGTAAGAAACAGGCAAAACTTGCAGCCAAGATTGTGATCCACAGATTACTCATTTTTCAATCCCAGGATTATTCGTTTGCGCAGCACGTTTTGTGAATATGTAACCACCGATAAATGCAACAATTGACGCAGAGATAATCGGCACTCCAGGCGTAACAAAACTAGCCAAACTGAGCGCAACAATGGCACCGCCAAAAGCCACGGCAAGTTGTTTTTGATTTTGAATTTGAGGATAGACCAAGGCAAATAATCCAGCACCAATTGCAGCGTCTAACCCGAACAATTTTGGATCTCCGATGGAAGTTGCCGCAAGTGCACCGATGAGTGTGGCTAAATTCCAAAGTACAAATACTGATAGTCCTGTGGACCAAAACGCTAGTTGAGTTGCTCTGCCCGAAAATGACTTTTCATCTTGGGCTAGTCCCATTGCAGTTGACTCATCAATTGTTAAATGACTAGCGAGTAACTTTAACGGACCCTTGTTGTTTAGTAGGGCAGTCATGCGCATCGAATAAGCCGTATTACGTGTACCCAGTAGAACTGCAGCTAGTGCACCTGATAATCCAGTACCGCCACTAGCAAGAGTTGAAACTAAAGCAAACTGACTTCCGCCGGTAAACATCAAGACCGAAAGTGCGCAAGTTTGGGCAATTGTTAGACCAGTGGCTGTACCAAGTGCGCCAAAAGATACTCCGTATGTGGCTACAGCAATGCCGATACTTAATGCGTTTCGGACAATTTCAGAGCGCGTTTGTTCCCAAGTTGCTCCGGCAGTTGCACGCATAAATTTAACCTTATCGTCACTGTTACTTAATTCATTGCGCCACAGACACCAGTAGTGTGAGTGCTGTGCGACCTAATTATGCAGGTTTTGGTTACGCCTTTTTAGGTGTGCTGATTTTCTCATTTACATTGCCGATGGTGAAGTTATCGTTACCGGGGTTTTCACCATGGACTCTCACATTCGGTCGAGCAGCCATTGCTGGCAGTCTTGCACTTATTTTTTTACGATTGGCTAAAGTACCTTTTCCAGATAAATCCCTTTGGAAGTATTTAGTAATAACCGCCTCTGGAATTGTCGTCGGGTTTCCGGTACTCACAACACTGGCTTTACAATTCACAACCTCAGCCCATGCAGCAGTGATAGTTGCAGGATTACCTTTAGTAACCGCTGTTTTTGCAGTACTTCGAGTAAAAGAAAGTGTTCCATTTTTATTCTGGATCGCAGCATTAATTGGCACATTCACCTTGGTGATCTATGCCTGGCTAAACGGCGGGGCAGACGGTGTCAGTTTCATTGCTGATCTGATGCTGTTAGGTGCTGTGCTTGCAGCAGCAATCGGATATGCCGAAGGTGCAATTTTGGTCAAAGTCATGCCGGGCTGGCAGGTAGTTTCGTGGTGTGTTGTTTTGTTTTTACCGATTTCTGTACCAGTAGCTGCAATAAGTTTTTATCTTGGTAGAGATAGTCACGTAATTACGCCAATAACCGTTGGCGCATTTTTATTCACGGCGCTTGGTTCGATGTACTTTGGGTTCTTTGCTTGGTATCGAGGACTTAGCGAACTTGGAGTCGCAAAAGGATCACAAGTCCAATTACTTCAGGCCCTTTTAACATTGGCGTGGTCGGCCCTTTTACTGAGCGAAATCGTAACTCTAAAGACGTTAGTTGCTGCAAGCATTGTCATAGTTTGCGTCGCGGTGACTCAGCGGATTCGTATTGCAAAACCCAAAACTAGTTTGGATAAAAATTAACTGCGCCACGAACCCAAACCGTGACTGGCATACCAATCTCTGGAGTTAATGGACCTGCAGTTCGAGCTTTAACGCTTACACCTCGGGTTAGCACCTCAACGATTGCGTCATGTCCGTAATACTGACGAGCGATTACCTTGCCTTCACCTTTAATGTCTGGCTGTAAATAAAGATTTTCTGGACGAATTGCTACCTGACCACTTATAGCGTTAGCAAATTGTTTCGTCGGAATTAGCTCGCCAAGTGAAGTTTTAACTTTTCCATTTTCAATGACTCCGGGAAGTACAACTGCATCTCCTAGGAATTGGGCTAGTTCAACATCAAGTGGAGCAGAGTAGATTTCATTTGGACTTCCAAATTGGGCAATTTTTCCATCGCGCATTATCGCAACTCGATCAGCGATAGAAAGTGCCTCTTCTTGGTCATGAGTAACCATAATTGCTGTTGCTTTGGCCGCAACCAAGATTGCTTTAACTTCATCTCTTAATCGATTTCGAAGTTGAGCATCTAGGGCTGCAAAAGGTTCGTCGAGCAATATAACTTCAGGATTTGGCGCAAGTGCTCGGGCAATTGCCACACGTTGTTGCTGACCACCAGATAGCTGGCCAGGCATAGCTTGGGAGTATTCAGTTAAGTCAATTAGCTCAAGTAATTCATCAACGCGGCTTTTTTTTGCCTGCGCATTTAGTTGTGAAAGTCCAAACTCTATATTTTTTGCCACAGTTAAATGATTGAAAAGAGAAGCATCTTGCGGAATGTAACCAACATTGCGTTTTTCAGGTGGGGTCAAAGTCGAGACGGAACTCACTACACGACCGTTAATGAGTATTTCGCCTGCATCAACTGAATCAAAACCAGCAATAAGTCTTAGCAGTGTAGTTTTGCCACCACCAGAAGTACCTAGAATAGTTAGTAACTTCTGGTCTGGAACTTCGAGATTTACGTCGACTAGTACATCTTTATTTCCAAATGATTTGGCAACGTTTGAGATTTGTAACTTAGTTACCATCACGCCCGCTCCAGGTTTTTATCATTTTCTGTATTTAGGTTACTTGAAAATTGTGAACGACGAATTTCTTGATTCAGTAAAAGCGCAGGAATACCGGCTAGCAAAATTAACAAAGCAGCATATGGTGCAGCCGCGGCAAATGAATTAACCGAAGTTGCCGCCCATAGCTTTGTCGCCATTGTTTCAATGCCTGTAGGTCGCAGCACAAGAGTTGCCGGTAGTTCTTTAATTATGGTTAGCGAGACAAATGCCGTTGCACTCAATATTCCTGGTAAAGCTGCTGGCAAAATAACTTTTCTAATCACTTGTAATTGATTGTTACCAAAACTTCGGGCTACCTCATCCAAAGCAGTAGGAATTTGGACAAACGGAGTTTTTAAAACTGAGATTGCATTGGGTAAAAACAAGGCTAAATAAGCTAGTAGCAAAAGCCAGTTTGTCTGATAAATCTGTGGAAAAAATTTATTACTTAAGAAGACAAATGCTAAGGCAACAACAATTCCAGGCAGCGCATGACTTAACCAAATAGATTTTTCTATCCGCTTTGCAAATCTCGATTGGTAGCGGGTAATTAACACCACCGCTGCTGTGCCAAAGATTGAAACCAAGATGCCCCCAGCAACGGCATATCCGGTGGTATTTATTAATGCTCGCCCAATTGCTGCAAAATCAGTTTCAGATCTTCCTCTGATGTTCCAGTATGTAAGGCTGGCAAGCGGAACTAAAGTTCCAGCAATTAGCCACATTCCATTACCAAGTGAAACCCAGTTAGCCCACCTGCCTAAGTGGATTGGAATTGCTGGAGCGCCTTTTGCAGTTTTACGTAAATTTGTTTCAGGCAATCGGTTATGAATACTAAGCAGAGCCAACGTAACCAAAACCAAGAGCAGGGCAAGTGCCGCAGCTGTGGAACGATCAAATCCAGCTCGATAAGCGGTATAAATTGCTCGAGTAAATGTTTCAAAACGCAAAAGCGAAACTGCACCAAAATCGCTCAGTACATAAAGGGCGGCTAGCAGACCTGATCCGTAAGCAGCGGTTCTAATTTCTGGCCAGGTAACTAATTTAAAAGTTTGCCATGGCGAGTAACCAAGGGTTCTGGCTACTTCCTCGGTTGTTCGATTATTTCTAATTAACGAAGCCGAAATGGCTAAAAATACATACGGACTAGTACAAAGTGAAAGCACTAACCAGGCAGCAAAGATGCCACTGAATCCCGGAAATATTGAGAGCCAAGAATAAGCGGCAATGTATGAAGGTATGGCAAGTGGTGCGATAGCTGAGATTGTAATTATCGATTTAAATTTTGCATCTGTTCGAACGATAATCCACGCTTGAAGTGACCCAACCAAAAGAGCAGTAGAAGTGACTAAAAGCACCAAGGCAAAACTATTGAGCAAGGGAGCTAGTGCTGATGGGCGAGTAAAGACTTCGATTAAATTGCGTAAACCTATTTCACTTGAGCGAACCAATAAATACCCAATTGGTAAAAGTGAAATTAATGCGCCAAAGACCGCCAACACCCAAATAAGTGTTGGCGGTCTTTGTGCTTTAGTTTTTATCAGGGGATTAATCCTGCGTCACGTAACAAGGTTTGAGTTTCAGCCAAAGTTGCTAGATCAGTTAAATCAATAACTGGTCCACCGATTTCTTCCAAAGCTGGTAAAGATTCGGCAGGTTTAGCTGATTGCGTTAAGGAATACTCAAATGTTTCTTCTAAGAAGAATGATTGTGCAGTTTTACTCAGTAGCCAATTAACAAGTTGGATGGCAGATTCGTTATCTGAAAGCACGCCAACACCAGCAACATTTACTAAATTTCCTGGGTCGCCTGCTGAGAACCAAGCCAATTTAGATTTCATTGCATCGCTACCAACTTCAGCAGCTTTTTCGTACCAGTAATAATGGTTAATCAATCCAGCTGCTACTTCTCCGGCTTCAACTGCATCCAGAATTTGAGAATTCTTTTCATAACTAACTGCATTTTTGGCAAGGCCATTGAGAAACTCTTGAGTTTTTTCGTCGCCTAGTTCAATTCGCATGCCAGTCACAAACGATTGGAAAGAAGCATTAGTCGGCGCAATCGCGATTCGGCCTTTCCATTCGGCATTTGCTAACTCCAAAACTGAGGTTGGAACGTTTGTCACAAGCTCGGGGTTGTAGTTAAAGACTCGAGAGCGGCCAGAAATTCCAACCCACGTTCCATCTTTAGCTCGATATTTTGGTGCTACTTGTTCAAGCGTTTCAGTCGGTAAAACTTTGAATAGCCCAGCTTTAGTTAATGCACCAAGTGCACCTGCGTCTTGAGAAAAGAAAAGGTCAGCCGGGGTATTAGCACCTTCTTCAAGTATGGTTGCTGACATTTCTGCTGAGTCACCGTAGCGAACCTCGACTTGAATACCTGTTTCGGCGGTAAATTGCTCGAATAGTGGTGCAACCAGTGATTCACTTCGACCAGAATAAATAGTTAGTGATTTAGTTGACTCATTTTGCGAAGTGGCATTGGCCTGTGGGTTTTCGTTTGCACAACCACTTAAGAACACAGCTGCTAGGGCTATCAGGCTAAGGCTGCGTTTAGTTTTGTTTTTCATTTAGTCGCTTTCGTGGATTTATGCAACTAAAAAGTTGCATAAATAATTTAACAACAAAAAAGTAGCGTAAATCAACATTGTTTGCAAATAATCCGATTACCTAGCCAAACACCTGCAAGAAAAGTGGCCTAGATACCCTTGTACCTGTGGGACAGGCAATTGAGTTTCGAAGCGACGTAACTGTTGAGTTAATTAAGCATTCTGCATCGGATGCTGATGTGATTTGGGCAGCTCGTGTCTCTACTAAAGGCGATCAGTCCCATGAAGATTTAAATAAAGACCCAAAACAATCTGAAGGTTTAATCAATTATTTAATGCGCGACCGTCATGGCAGCCCATTTGAACATTCCAACTTCACATTCTTCGTACAAGCACCAATTTTCATGTGGCGAGAACATTTTCGCCATCGGATCGCAAGTTACAACGAAGAATCAGGGCGCTACAAAGTACTCGAACCAATTTTTTATGTGCCGAATAAAGATCGTAAGTTAGTGCAAGTTGGGAAAACTGGTCATTACGAGTTTGTTGACGGAACTGATGAGCAGTTTGAAATTGTTACTAACGCGACTAAAGAGTCTTGCCAGGTTGCTTATGAACAGTACGAAAAAATGCTTGAAGCTGGCATTGCTCGTGAAGTAGCTCGCATAGTGCTTCCGGTCACTATTTATTCGTCTGCCTATGTGACTATGAATGCTCGCGCGATGATGAATTTCTTAAGTTTGAGGCGAAAAGCCGAAGGTTCACACTTCCCATCATTCCCACAGCGTGAAATCGAAATGGTAGCCGAGAAGTACGAAGAAGTATTCCAGCAACTTATGCCGCTAACTCATGCAGCGTTTGTGGCAAATGGTCGAGTAGCACCATAAGAAAAGAGTGAAGATGTCCGCAGCAAAAAATGCGTTTGGCACAGTCTTAACCGCAATGGTGACCCCATTTACAAATGATGGGTCAAAAGTTGATTACGCTGCGGTCGAAAAGTTGGCTAATGATCTAGTCGACTTAGGTAATAACGGAATAGTTGTTAATGGCACAACTGGTGAGTCGCCAACAACAGATGAACATGAAAAGTTAGAAATCCTTAAAGCAGTCAAGTCAGCCGTTGGAGATCGCGCCAAGATTGTTGCTGGCGCCGGATCAAATGACACTGCGCATTCAGTATTACTTGCCAAAGATGCTGCCAAAGCAGGCGCAGATGGTTTGCTAGTTGTCACCCCGTACTACAACAAGCCACCGCAAGATGGAATTATTGCGCACATGCACGCCGTTGCAGATAGCACTGACTTACCAGTTATGGTTTATGACATTCCGGGTCGCGCTGGCGTACCAATAACTACAGAATCTCTGCTGAAGTTGTCTGAACATCCTAGAATCTTGGCTAACAAAGATGCCAAAGGGGATCCATGGGCTGCATCAGTAGTTATGGCTAAGTCCGGTTTGGCTTATTACTCAGGTGACGATGGTCTGAATCTGGCGTTACTTGCAATAGGAGCAACTGGCGTAGTTAGTGTTACCGGCCACGTAGTTGCAGATCGACACAAACAAATGGTTGAAGCAGTTGCCGCAAACGATATCGCGAAAGCTCAAAAAATCAATCAAGGACTTGTGCCAATTACCGAAGGAATTATGACTCGAGTCGGTGGAGCCATCATGGTTAAGGCGGCACTTGATTTACTTGGTCGAGCCGGTGGCGGCTTTTTGCGACTTCCTTTGATTCCAGCAACTGCAAGTCAGCGCGAAGTTTTGCGAGCTGATTTAATTGCTGGCGGTTTTAACCTGTGACCCACGCACATCCTGAGTTAGGCCTACCGCCAGTTTTGGCCGAAGGCGCATTACGCGTGGTTGCCCTTGGCGGCCTTGGTGAAATCGGTCGCAACATGACGGTTTTAGAATTTGCCGGACGATTATTAATTGTCGATTGTGGGGTCCTTTTCCCAGAAGAATCACAACCTGGTGTTGATTTAATCTTGCCTGATTTTGATTACATCAGAGATCGGTTAGATCAAGTTGAAGCGTTAGTGCTAACACATGGCCACGAAGATCACATTGGGGCAGTGCCTTATTTGCTGCGTGAACGAAAAGACATTCCATTAATTGGTTCACAATTAACTTTGGCTTTTTTAGAAAACAAACTAAAAGAGCATCGCATTACGCCCACAACTCGATTAGTTAAAGAGGGGCAAAGTGCTCAACTTGGCCCGTTTAACTTGGAATTCATCGCAGTAAATCATTCAATTCCTGATTCACTAGCCGTCGCTGTAAAAACCGAAGCTGGCACTGTGTTAATTACCGGCGATTTCAAAATGGATCAACTTCCGCTTGATGGTCGAAAAACAGACTTAAACACTTTTGCCAGACTTGGCGACGAGGGAGTCGACCTATTTTTAGTGGATTCAACGAACGCTGAAGTTCCAGGTTTCGTACCAAGTGAAAAAGACATTGTGCCGGTGCTTGATTCAGTAATGGGTAAAGCAAATGGTCG
>CAYVZD010000012.1:0-7984 GCA_964456135.1 uncultured Bifidobacterium sp. | reverse complement strand
GTGAAAAAGACATTGTGCCGGTGCTTGATTCAGTAATGGGTAAAGCAAATGGTCGATTAATTGTTGCTTCATTTGCATCACATGTACATCGTGTGCAGCAGATTATTAATTTAGCCGCGGAGCACGGACGTAAAATTGCATTCGTTGGTCGGTCGATGGTTAAGAACATGGCTGTTGCGGCTGAACTTGGATATTTATACATTCCAGATGGCTTGCTTATCACCGTTGACGAAATGGCCAAACTGCCTGATGATCAAGCAGTTCTAATTTGCACCGGCTCACAAGGTGAACCAATGGCGGTGCTATCGCGCATTGCTAATCGAGATCATGCAATTACTGCTGGTGATAACGACACCGTGATCCTGGCTTCCTCACTAATTCCGGGCAATGAAAATGCTGTTAATCGAATCATTAATGAGCTAACTAGACACGGTGCACGAGTTGTCCATAAAGGTAATGCGTTAGTTCATGTGTCGGGTCATGCTGCAGCTGGCGAGTTACTTTATTGCTACAACATTGTTAAACCGAAAAACGTTATGCCGATCCACGGCGAGTGGCGACATTTGCGAGCTAATGCGGCATTGGCAATTTCAACTGGCATAGAGCCAAAGAATGTTGTCGTTGCCGAAGACGGAGTTGTGGTCGATTTAGTAAATGGGCGAGCCCGAATAGTCGGCGCTGTTCCGTGCGGATATGTTTACGTCGATGGTTCGAGTGTCGGTGATGTCACTGAGACGCTATTAAAAGATCGTCGCATTCTTGGTGAAGAAGGTTTTATTTCTGTTGTCGCAGCCGTTGATGTCACATTAAGTAAAGTCATAGCTGGCCCAGAAATACACGCCCGAGGTTTTGGTGAAGATCAAAGTATTTTTGATGAAATTTTGCCTGGAGTTCGTGACGCACTTGAGCACTCATTAAAAGATGGTGTCACCGATACCCATCAACTTTCGCAGGTTGCCAGGCGCGTTGTTGGCAAGTGGGTAGGAGATAAACATCGTCGTCGCCCAATGATTGTTCCGTTAATTGTTGAGGGCTAGCTACCTCTCAACACGAGTGCGCCATATTCAGGCCTGATTGTCATATATTCAGGCAGCGACACGCCCGAATATATCCTCCCTTAGAAAACAGGGTAAATCCCATATTCTTAAGAGCATGGCTTCCCCGTCTACGACAAAATCGCGTCCATCATCAACTCGACCTACAGCCCGCAAAGGCGCTAAAGGTAGGCCAGCGGCGCGGGGACCCAAGCCACGTAAACCAATTGCGAACACACCCATTGCAAAACTTATTTCTGCATTTTCTAAATTAATAACCAACATTTGGTTGGGCGTTGCACACATTGTCGGTGCTATTACCCGTGGAGTTGGCAACGGCGCCCGTGAAATCGATCCAGCACAACGTCGTGATGGACTCGGGTTACTTTATTTATCTTTTGGCATCATCTCTGGTGCAGTTATTTGGTTTGGTACCGGTGGTTTTGTCGCTGGTGTAGTTACCACGCTAGTTACAGGTGGGGTCGGCGTCTTTGATGTAGTTGCCCCAGTTGCCATGTTTGCTGTTGCACTTCAAATACTTCGCCACCCAGATAATCCGTCACAAAAGAATGGCCGACTAATTATTGGTTGGACGCTATTTGGTTTAACCGTGATGGGCATTACACATTTAATCCAAGGTAATCCAGCACCTGCAGCTGGTGCCGCGGCAATGCGAAGTGCAAGTGGCTGGTTGGGCTGGTTATTCACTTATCCATTTGTAACTGCAGTTGGTTCGGCTGTTACTTACTTACTTCTAGCCGTACTTTGGTTCTTCTCAATGTTGATCATCACCGCAACTCCAGTTGCATCGATTCCAGGCAAAGTTTCGCAATTAGTTGCTCGGTTTAAAAAAGCCGAAGACGAAACCCAAACCGTTCTTGCTCACCCCACTTATGAAGCGATTTCAGCCGCCCAAGATTTAGAGAATCTTCCCGTCAACAAAACTTCATTTTTTGCTCGGTTCCGCCGCAAAGGTAAGAACGATTTTGAATTAGATCCAGCCTTGACTATTGGTGAACTTGATGGAGATCAACCATTCATTAACCCTGTTGTGATGGTTCGCCCACAAGATCAAGAGTTATCTATTGATCAGTACGCAACAGAGGCAATTTCACTTGAAGAACCAATACAAGAGCAATCTACGGTTGCCATTGATGTTTCAAAAGTTGAAATTAAACCAGTTGTCCAAGCAACTCCAAAACCAAAGCCAGTTCAACTGCCACTGGCAAGTGCGCTTAATTACAAACTTCCAGCCATGGATCACTTGAAGCCAGGAGCAGTCGCAAAAGAACGCACTAAGGCAAATGATGTTGTTATCGAAGCACTTACTCAGGTGCTTGAACAGTTTGAAATCGATGCCACAGTTACTGGCTTCCAACGTGGCCCAACAGTTACTCGCTATGAAGTAGAACTTGGACCAAAAGTTAAAGTTGAACGAGTTACTGCACTGAGCAAAAACATCGCTTATGCAGTTGCCAGCGATGATGTTCGCATACTTTCACCGATCCCAGGTAAGAGTGCGATTGGTATTGAAATTCCAAACACTGACCGAGAAGTTGTTTCACTTGGCGACGTATTACGCAGCAAAGAAGCTAAAGCTGACGAACATCCAATGCTGGTTGGTCTTGGTAAAGATGTAGAAGGTGGCTTTACAGTTGCTAACTTAGCCAAGATGCCGCACTTACTTGTTGCCGGTGCAACTGGTGCTGGTAAGTCAGGTTGTATGAATACCTTGATCACATCGATTTTGATGCGGGCAACTCCTGATGAAGTTCGCATGGTTTTGATTGATCCAAAACGAGTTGAATTAACTGCTTATGAGGGCATCCCTCATTTAATTAGTCCAATCATTACGCATCCAAAGAAGGCTGCTGACGCGCTTGCTTGGGTAGTTAAAGAAATGGAAGCACGGTACGACGATTTAGCCGCTTATGGATTCCGTCACGTTGATGATTTCAACAAGGCAGTCAAGGCTGGCAAGTTAACTCCACCTGCTGGTTCAGAACGAGTACTTCGGCCGTATCCATACTTATTAGTTGTAGTAGACGAGTTAGCTGACTTGATGATGGTGGCTCCGCGTGACGTTGAAGATTCAGTAGTTCGAATCACTCAGCTAGCTCGTGCTGCAGGTATTCATTTAGTGCTTGCAACTCAGCGCCCTTCTGTTGACGTGGTTACTGGTTTGATCAAGGCAAATGTGCCAAGCCGCCTTGCTTTCTCAACTTCAAGCCTTGCTGACAGTCGAGTTATTTTGGATCAACCAGGTGCAGAAAAACTTGTTGGCCAAGGTGATGGCCTGTTCTTGCCAATGGGTATGAGTAAGCCAATTCGTATTCAATGTTCTTGGGTTACTGAAGCTGAAATTCGGGCAGTTGTGGCTCATGCAAAATCACAAATGGAACCGCAATATCGCGAAGACATTACGGCTCCTGTTGCAGCAAAGCGCGAAGTTGATTCTGACATTGGCAACGACTTAGACGATTTACTTGCCGCAGTTGAATTAGTAGTTTCAACTCAATTTGGTTCAACTTCGATGTTGCAACGCAAACTTCGCATCGGTTTTGCAAAAGCTGGTCGCTTAATGGACTTAATGGAAACGCGCGGAATTGTTGGTCCTTCTGAAGGTTCAAAAGCCCGTGAAGTTTTAATCACCGCTGAAGATCTACCTGGCACTATTGCAATGTTGCGCGGCGAATAGTCTTAACGTAACTGCAGCACCTGCAAATAGGTGCTGCAAACAAAGCAGGGGAAGCGAATGAAAAATCCAGTACCTGATCACGTTGGTGATCCGGTTTCTGGGCAATCCGCCCTAAACGTGCCAAATTTATTAACCGGCTTTCGATTAATTTTGGTACCAATTTTTATTTACTATCTGACTATTTTTTCTGACTCAACTTTGAATCAATGGATTGCCGCAATTTTTTATTTTGTTGCCGCGATGACTGACGTACTAGATGGGTATCTAGCACGAAAAAATAATCAGATCACTAACTGGGGCAAAATCGCAGACCCAATTGCTGATAAAGCACTTACTGGTTCGGCATTTATCGGACTGTCTTTACTTGGGGTAATCGCTTGGTGTATCACTATTGTGATTCTGGCCCGCGAAATTGCTGTTACGTTACTGCGGTTTTATGTAATTCGTCGTGGCGTGATACCAGCAAGTCGGGGTGGCAAAGCCAAAACCTTAAGTCAGAACATTGCAATAGTGGCATTCTTACTTCCACTGCCTGGACTTTTAGAATTTTTCCCGAACACTGTGTTATTCGGTGCACTAGTTTTAACATTAGTTACTGGTTTTGATTACGTCCGCAAAGCCCAAAAACTTATCGCGCAGAAGAAGGGCAGTTAAATGCAAACTGACTTGGACTCACTTGCGCTAACCGTAGTCATCGCACTTGACGGCCATACTGTTGCTACTGCTGAATCAATTACCGGTGGAGCAGTCGGCGCAACCATAACTTCAATTCCTGGTGCCTCAAAATCGTTTCGCGGCGGCGTAGTTGCATATGGGTCGGATTTAAAAACCTCGCTGCTTGGTGTTCCCGCAGATTTAATCGCACAAGGTGGTGCAGTTCAAGCTGAAGTTGCTCTGGCCATGGCAACTGGGGTTGCAAACAAGTTAGATGCCGAATTTGGACTTGCCTTAACTGGCGTTGCTGGCCCTGATTGGCAAGATGGCGTTGCTCCAGGCACGGTATTTGTGGCTTGTGTGATGCGTGACGAGGCCGGAGCAGTTATCGATTCGGCCGTCGAGGAATTACACATCACCCCAATGGTCGAAGACCCAAGGCAGATTCGTAGTGAAATTCGCGAAGAAAGCGTAGCTGCCGCACTTGAGTTACTATTAACTTTCCTATAGAAATTGGGCTTTTTTGAAGGTCGATTCTAGGGAATAAGCCAGAAGCGAATGAGGTTGTAGGTAGCAAGATGATAAACACGAAACCAGAACTAACCATTGACGAAGTGCTACAAGCCGAGATCAACAAGGCTTTAATTCACACGGTAAAAATTGACGCGCCAGCTAAGGCGCAAACCGTGCGCTACCCAAAGAAACCAGTAATTTTGCGCCAGGTTATTGGCGAAGAACTTCGCCGTCGCCGGATGGAACAAAAGCGCACACTCCGCCAGGTATCAAATTTGGCTCAGGTTTCGCTTGGTTATTTGAGCGAAGTTGAACGTGGTCAAAAAGAAGCCTCTTCTGAACTTTTAGCCTCTATTGCTAATGCACTAGATACTCCACTTTCTGAACTACTTGCAGGCGTGGCCAAAGAAGTTGCTCGAATGGAAGATATTCAAACAATACAAAAAGACTTTTCCGTTATTTAATTACAACAAAAACCGCAGTAGGATTTGGTTGTTAACTGAACTTAGGTGCCAAATTGTTGAAACGAATCCTGCTTACTTTGGCGCTAATGTTCCCAGTGCCCGCCTTCGCTAATGAGTCAACTCCTTCGGCGGAACCAACGTCTACAGCCACCCCAACACCTGAACCTTCAAGCACCTTGGAATGGGATCAAAACCCAGTGCCTGGATCAGAAAGCTGGGGACAACCACCAAGAACTCTCGGAACTGTGTTTCATATTTCTGGTGGACCATATACTCCTCCTGCTGAAGCAAGCCTTGGCCCCGGCGGATGGGCAGTAGTTCATCCAGGAACCGGAGTGGTTCACGGAGTAATAGTAGGAACAATTGAAACTTACTGGGCAAATAACGGCCGGATGCAAATTGAATATATGGGTTGTCCGGCTGGCTGCTTACTTCGGTTCCAAACAAGAGCAACTGCAGATGGAAATGTTGCTGGATGGCATGGCCCAGAAGTCACTTACAACAAGTCAGATCAAACATTTAATCTTGGTTACACCTCACAAAACTCAAATGGAACAACAATTGTTCGACAAAAATTAATTCCAGAAAAAACTGCTACCGATGGGATCAATTTAGGCACGGGTTTGATTGACATTCGAAGTGAATTTATTTCAACGCAAGTGAACGGGTTTGTTGTCAAACTACTCAAACTCCAAGAAACTTTTGAAAGTGAAGATCAGTCTGTGGTTGAATTTTCGGACTGGCAAACTTTTACTTATAGAAATTCAGCAGAACTCAATCAGAATCTTGAAACAGATGTCGATACGGCTTTAGCGGCTGATGGTTACCAAACCGATGAATCAGTAGAGGGTGGCTTTGTGGATACTGTGAGAAAGCTAACTGGAAAAATCACTAGATTTTTTGGTGGCATTTTTTCTGGCGAGTAGTTGCCATGCGACTTACTGACTTTTGGGATCGCATGGAACAGGCCCTGGGGGCGGGTTATGCCAGATCTTGGGCAGCCGATTTTCACATTCCAGATTTAGCTGGTCGCACAGTTGATCAAGCATTGGCTGACGGGGAAGACACGCTGGTTGTTTGGCGAGCCGTGCACAAAACCCTTGGTTTAGAGGCCAAATACCGCTGAGGACTGAAGCCCAAGTCGAAGGATCCAAGCTAGACACGCCGAATGCCCAATAACTGGCTATTCGAACACTTGTTCGATAAATTGTTTCCACGCGATCAAAACATCAAGAACTGTAAGGCCGCGGGGATAGAACTAGTTCGAAAATCAAGTAGGGCACAAGTTCAATCACTCCACAGCAGGTCGATCAGCCTTCTAGATGTCAGAGCCCGCACCTAACGTATGAATTCCCCAAACATACGTAAGCACAGTAGGAGATAAGTAATGGCTGCAGCTAAAGGCGCAAAAGCAGTAAAAGAAACGCCAAGTGCAAGTACTGGTACCGAACGCGAAAAGGCTCTTGAAACCGCGTTAGCCCAAATTGAACGCCAATTCGGCAAGGGTTCAATTATGAAACTTGGTGAAGAAGGTCGTCCACCAGTTGATGCAATCCCAACCGGTTCCATCGCACTTGATATCGCATTAGGTATTGGCGGTCTACCACGTGGCCGCGTTGTAGAAATTTACGGTCCAGAATCTTCAGGTAAAACAACTTTGGCAATCCATGCAATTGCAAGCGTGCAAGCTGCTGGCGGTATTGCTGCATTCGTGGATGCTGAACATGCATTCGATCCAGATTACGCGAAGAAACTAGGTGTCGACATCGACAACCTACTAGTTTCACAGCCAGACACTGGTGAACAAGCACTTGAAATTGCTGACATGCTTATTCGCTCAGGCGCACTTGATCTAATCGTGATCGACTCAGTAGCAGCTCTTGTGCCACGCGCTGAAATCGAAGGCGAAATGGGCGATAGCCACATGGGCCTACAAGCTCGTTTAATGTCTCAAGCACTTAGGAAAATCACGGGTGCACTTAGCACAAATAACACCACAGCGATTTTCATTAACCAACTTCGCGACAAAATCGGTGTGATGTTTGGTTCACCTGAAACTACAACTGGTGGTAAGGCACTTAAGTTCTACGCCTCAGTTCGGTTAGACATCCGCCGCATTGAAACCCTTAAAGATGGTGCTGAACCAGTAGGTAACCGCACTCGCGTGAAGGTTGTTAAGAACAAAGTTGCTCCGCCATTTAAACAAGCAGAATTCGACATTCTTTACGGTGAAGGTATTTCTCGTGAAGGTGGAATCCTAGACATGGCCGTTGAGGAAGGCTTTGTACGTAAAGCTGGAGCTTGGTACACCTACGAAGGTGATCAACTAGGTCAAGGTAAAGAAAACGCTCGTGCCTTCTTGAAGGACAATCCTGCACTTACTACCGAACTAGAACGCATGATCAAGGAAAAACTTGGCGTTGGAGCCGGTAAAGCAGACCTAAGTGTTGTGCCAACAGTTGATGTTGATGCAACAGATCTAGATGATGAGTTTGCTGACGAAGATTAATTCTTAGTCCAGGTAAACATGACTCAAATGGCAGCCTCGGCCAGTGATCCTTTAGAGCTAAAGGAGAACCCCGAGGCTGATCCATTTTCTGTGGCAAAAAATATTGCGCTGC